>JALWTH010000139.1 GCA_027082975.1 Paracoccaceae bacterium
GTCTGGTGTCAAGCGGGCGGCGGGGGCGATTTTTCGCAGAAAAATCGGGCATGGGGCGCCCGGGGTGCCAAATCCTTGCGGGCGCGGGAGATTTCATGGCTGCGTTGGAGTATTTGGCGAAAGGTGAAAGGGGGCTGCGGGAGGTCGCCGCTATCCCCCCAGCACGCTGTGGGTGATGTTCTGATACATCCCCCAGAGCGCGGTGACGAAGATCGAGGCCATGCCGATGAACTGGGTGGCGATGCGGTGGAGTCTGAGGCGGCGGCGCAGGGCGGGGCCTGAGAGCGCGTTGTCGGCGATGAGGCGGGCGGTATTGACCGACATCAGCCCGACCAGCGTCATGGGGAAGGCGAGCAGGAACAGGGCCTGGGCGAATTCGACATCATACCAGAAGCCGAGGATCGCCAGTGCCGTGAGCAGGCCCGCGGCCAGGCCCACCAGCCACAGCCCGGAAACCGCGGCGATGTAGAGCAGGCGGTTGCATTGGATGCGGGTGAGGTCTTCGAGGTCGGCTTCGGCCTGGCCGCCGAGTTTCGCGGCCTTGTGCACCATGTCCCATGGCACGCCGATCACCCGGTGCGAGGCGGCCGACCAGACCACGGCGAGCGCGATCCAGTACCAGAGGTTGGAAAAGGATCGCATGTCGATCAGTTCGAAAACTTTTGCGTACCAGTCCAAGACGCCTGCCTCATTTCTGCTCCGGGCGCGAGTTTCCCGGTATGCCCGCCTGCCGCTTCCTGCTACCTCTTGTCGGGTGGCTTGTGAAGGGCCATCGGGCGTGGCAATGCTGGGGCAGATGCAAAGGAGTAACAGCATGGCCCATCCCCTGCCCCCCTACCCCGCCACCCGCCTGCGCCGGATGCGCGCTTCGGCCGCGCGCCGGGCGCTGATCCGCGAGAATCGCCTTTCGGTGGAAGATCTGATCTGGCCGCTCTTCGTGGTCGAGGGCAGGGGCGAACGCCAGCCGATCGCCTCGATGCCGGGGGTCATGCGGCTTTCGGTGGATCTGGTGGTGGAGGCGGCGCGCGAGGCGCGCGATCTGGGGATCCCGGCGGTCTGCCTGTTTCCCTATACGGATCCTGCGCTCAAGACCGAGACCTGCGAAGAGGCCTGGAACCCGGACAATCTCAGCAACCGCGCCGTGCGCGCGATCAAGGATGCGGTGCCGGAGCTGGCGGTGATGACCGATATTGCGCTCGACCCCTACAATGCCAACGGCCATGACGGGATCGTGCGCGCGGGCGAGATCGTCAATGACGAGACCGTGGAAGCGCTGGTCAGGATGGCGCTGGCCCAGGCCGCGGCGGGGGCCGACATTCTGGGGCCTTCCGACATGATGGACGGGCGCATCGGCGCGATCCGCGCCGCGCTCGAATCCGAGGGGCATCATCATGTGGCGATCCTCTCCTATGCGGCCAAATATGCCAGCGCCTTTTACGGCCCGTTTCGCGATGCGGTGGGGGCCTCGGGTGCGCTCAAGGGCGACAAGAAGACCTACCAGATGGACCCGGCCAACAGCGACGAGGCGCTACGCCTGGTGGCGCGCGACCTGGGCGAGGGGGCCGACATGGTGATGGTCAAGCCCGGCATGGCCTATCTGGACATCTGCCGGCGGGTGAAGGACCGCTTCGGCGCGCCCACCTTCGCCTATCAGGTCTCGGGCGAATATGCGATGCTGATGGCGGCGAGCGAAAACGGCTGGCTCGATGGCGATGCGGTGATGGTCGAGAGCCTGCTGGCCTTCCGGCGCGCGGGCTGCGACGGGGTGCTGACCTATTTCGCCCCGCGCATGGCGCGGCTTCTGAACGGCTAGGCTCAGGACCCATCAATCCCACGTTCACAGTCCGGCAGATTTGCTTCCTGAACAGGCGCAAGACCGCAGGAATAGCCGATCTATTTCAAGGTCTTGCAACGCATTCAGGGAGCAAATCCGCCGGACCCGCAGGGCGGTGCAGGCGCTTCATCTCAGGGGCCTTTTGCCCTTGGAAAGGGGACCCACCCTGTCCGGCGGGCAAAAACCCCTGATAGCACGCGCCTGCTCCGCTGTGAGCGCGGGATTGATGGGTCCTGAGCCTAGCGGGCGGGCGCGGCGATTTTCCGCGAAATCGGGGCGGCAGGCAGGCGGGTCCGGGCCGCCGGCCTCGATACGGGGCGCGCGGGGCGCAGGGCTTCGGCGCCGCGCACCCTGCCCTGTCGCCCGGGACTGCGCGGCGCCCGGGCACTCAGGCCCGGCGCAGCAGGCCGAGCGCGGCCTGCCCCAGGATCGCCGCCCCCGCGGCCCCGAGAAACGCCGCCCCGACACGCGCCAAGCCGGCCGGGGCGCCCGAGCGGATCAGAGCGCCCTGCGCCCGGTCCGCGAGCACCGCATAGGGCGTGAGCACCGCAAACAGGACCAGCCCCGTCACCAGAGCCAGCAGCGCCCAGTCGCCCGGGGCGACATGCTGCAGGTCCACCACGCCGGGCAGGACCGCGAGGTAGAAAATGATCGTCTTGGGGTTGCCCAGGGTCAGGGCAAAGCCCGACAGAAAGGTGGCTAGCGCGCCCCGGCTGCGCGCCTTTTGCGCGCGGGCAAGTCCGGCTTCGCTGGTCCAGAACCGGCAGGCGAGGTAGAGCAGGTAGAACCCGCCCGCCACCTTGACCGCCAGAAACACCCCGGAAAACAGCTGTGCCAGCGCCGCCAGGCCGGCCACGGCCACGCTCAGATAGAACAGGTCGCCCAGGAATATGCCGGCGAGAAATGCCAGCGCGGCGCGCATCCCGCCGCCCATCGCCTGACCGGCAAGCGCCAGGACGCCGGGGCCGGGAATCCCCGCGGCGATGGCGAGGGCGGCGGCGTAGGCAAGCAGGGGGGCAAGGCTGGTCGTCATGCTGACACCCACCGGCGGGGGGCTGCGGGGAAAGGATCGAACGCGGGAGGCTCCCGCCCTTCCCTGCCGTCCTTTGCGGGGACGAGAGCGCCTGATTCGAGGCCTCCGGCGGGAGTATTTGCGCCAAGATGAAAGGGCGCGCGGGTCATTTTTCCATGGCCTTCTGCCGGGCCGCGCGCAGGCGGGCGAAATCTGCCCCCGCGTGGTAGGAAGAGCGCGTGAGCGGGCTGGCCGAGACCATCAGGAAGCCCTTGCCGAAAGCGGCCTTTTCGTAAGCGGCGAACTCTTCGGGGGGTACGAAGCGGGCGACGGCGTGGTGCTTGGGCGTGGGTTGCAGATATTGGCCGATGGTGAGGAAATCCACATCCGCCGCGCGCAGGTCGTCCATCACCTGCAGCACTGCCTGCCGGTCTTCGCCGAGCCCGACCATGATGCCCGACTTGGTGAACATGGCAGGGTCCAGCTCCTTGACCCGCTGCAGCAGGCGCAAGGAGTGGAAATAGCGCGCGCCGGGGCGCACTTCGGGGTAGAGGCCGGGGACGGTTTCGAGATTATGGTTGAACACGTCCGGGCGCGCGGCCACCACCGCTTCCAGCGCCTGCGGGCCGCATTTGAGGAAATCGGGGGTCAGCACCTCGATCGTGGCTTCGGGGGCCTTGTGGCGGATCGCGCGGATGGTCCGGGCAAAGTGCCCGGCCCCGCCATCGGCGAGGTCGTCGCGGTCCACGCTGGTGATGACCACATGTTTCAGGCCGAGGCGCGCCACCGCATCGGCGACCCGGCCGGGCTCGAACGGATCCAGCGCCTCGGGCCGACCGGTGGCGACATTGCAGAAGCTGCAGCCGCGGGTGCAGATCTCGCCCATGATCATCATCGTCGCGTGGCCCGCCGACCAGCATTCGCCCACATTGGGGCAGCCCGCCTCGGCGCAGACGGTGGAAAGGCCGTGCTCGCGGATGATCCGGTGGGTATTGGCATATCCCTGCCCGCCGGGGGCGCGCACGCGGATCCAGTCGGGCTTCTTCGGCTGGGCCTGGTCCGGGCGGTGGGCCTTTTCCGGGTGGCGCTGGTCGGGGATCTTCAGGTTGCGCATGGGCTGTTCTCCTCTGCCCGGTCGCCCGAAAGGGGAAAGGGCTTGCGCCCTGATTAGAACGCTTCTAATGTGCATCCGGCAGCGGGGCGATTCCCGCCGCCGGACGCAGAATTAACCCAAAGGATGGCCCGATGAAAGCAGGTGTGAAAGTTCCCGCCGTTACCTTCCATACGCGCGTGCGCGACGAGAGCATTGGCGGCGACAACCCCTATCGCTGGCAGGACATGACCAGCGACGATTACTTCAAAGGCAAGCGCGTGGTGCTGTTCTCGCTGCCCGGGGCCTTTACCCCGACCTGCTCGACCTACCAGCTGCCCGGCTACGAAAACGGCGCGCAGGATTTCTACGACCTCGGCATCGACGAGATCTACTGCATGAGCGTCAATGACAGCTTCGTGATGAATGCCTGGGCGCGGGCGCAGGAGCTCAAGAACGTCAAGGTGATCCCGGACGGCTCGGGCGAGTTTACCCGGCTGATGGGGATGCTGGTGGAAAAGGCCAATCTCGGCTTCGGCTACCGCTCCTGGCGCTATGCGGCGGTGATCAAGGATGGCGTGGTGGAAGCCTGGTTCGAGGAGCCCGGCCGCGAGGACAACCACGGCGAAGACCCCTATGGCGAGTCGAGCCCGGAGACCGTGCTGGCCTGGCTCAAGGAAAACGCCTGATCGCCTGAAAGGAATTCCCGTCAAATCGGGACGCGCGAGCGGGAGGCCGCCCCTTCGGGGGCGGTCTTGTCTGTTATGGGCTGCGGGGCAAAGCCTTTGCGAGGTTTTGGCGGCTCCGGGCCGCGCCGCGTGCGGAAGCGATTTTTCGCAGAAAAATCGGGCAGGCCTCACCCGGCGGCCAGTCCTCCGGCGACCGGGCGCCGGGCCCAGAGCGTGGCCAGGGCGATGCCCGAGAGCACGTGCCATATCCCCCAGAAGGCCGCCACCACCGCCATGCCGCCGAGCCCGCCGAAGAAGCCGAAGATCAGGATCAGCCCGAGCCCGGAATTCTGGATCCCGGTTTCGATCGTCACCGCGCGCCGGTCAAAGGCCGAAAGCCCCGTGGCCCATGCCAGCGCATAGCCGCCGGCCAGCGCCAGGCTGTTATGCAGGAGCACCAGCGCCGCCACCGCCCCGGCATAATCCAGGAAGGCCCCCCAGGCCGCTGCCAGGGCCAGCAGGATGAAGGCGATGAAAATCGCCATCGACAGATATTGCAGCGGCCGGCGCAGGCGGGCGGCGATGTCGGGGCGGCGGCTGTTGAGCGTGATCCCGAGCGCCAGCGGCAGCACCAGCATCAGCCCCACGGTGATCGCCACCGAGAGCGGGTCGATCGCGGTCTGGCGCAGGATCGCGCGGGTGGGGCCGTAGAGGCTGCCCCAGAAGGCGATGTTGAGCGGGGTCAGCACGATGGCGGCAACGGTGGAAAAGGCGGTCATCGACACCGAAAGCGCCGCATTGCCGCCGGCGCGGTGGGTGATGAAATTGGAGATATTGCCCCCGGGGCAGGCGGCGACCAGGATCAGCCCCAGCGCGATGGAGGGGCGCGGCGCGGTCGCCAGCACCAGCAGGAAGGTCAGCGCCGGCAGCAGCAGGAATTGCGAGAGCAGCCCGGTCAGCAGCGCCCTGGGCGCCCGGGCGAGGCGGGTGAAATCGGCCGGCTTCAGGTCGATCGCCACCGAAAACATCACCACCGCGAGGATCGCGTTGAGCAGGTGCAACGAGGCGGGGGAGAAATTCAGCATCACCGTGTCGATGCCCGCCTGTGTGGATATGTTCATGTCAGCCCCCTTGCGTCCCTTGCCCGCACTGGCCCCGCCTTCTGCCGGCCGTCCACCTGCCAGCCGTCCACCTGCCGGCAGACAGCGCCGTTTGGACCGCGACACGCAAAGCATTGGCCCGCACCGCGCCGGCAGGCAAGCCCTTTTCGCCGCCCCGGCGGCCGGGGTCGGCCTTCATACGCTGCGAGGGGGGTTTTCCTGCCTTGCGGTCGCGGCGCGCAATGGCCATGCTGGCCTGGCCGCGTGGTCCCCGTGACCGCTCAGAACGTGTCCAGACCGAGGAAGCCCTTGCCCAGCCCATCACAGCCAAACCCGATGGACGAACTCCTGCGCGCCCGCCTGCGGGTGGGGCCCGGGGCGAGGCGGCGCCTGAAGGCCCTGCGCCTGGCGATGGGCGCGGTGGATGCGCTCAGCCGCGCGCTCGGCGGGCAGGCCTTCTTTGCCCTGCGCGAGGCCGAACAGGTGCTGCGCGAGCTTGACGGGCGGGTGGGGCCGGATCTGGTCGCGGCGCTGCTGGCGCGCGATGACGGCACCGAGATCCGCGCCCACGGGCTCGAATACATCCCCTGCCGCGGCCCGGTCATCATCGGCGCCACCCATCCGGTGGGGACGTTCGACTTCATCGCCCATGCGGGGGTGCTGTTCGAGCGGCGGCCCGATCTCAAGGTGGTGGCCAATCGCGAGGCCGAGCGCTTCCTGGGGGCCGAGCGCATCATCGCCGTCGATTTCGACCGCCGCGAGCGGGTGCGCGCCGCCCGGCGCACCCTGGCCGGGATGCAGGCGCAGCTGGGCGCCGGCGGGGCGCTGCTGGTATTCGGCTCCGGCAAGGTCGCCGACATGCGCGGGGGCCTGCTGTTCGAGCCGCCCTGGCGCGAGGGGATTACCCGTCTGTCAGAGGCGAGCCGGGCGCCGGTGGTGCCGGCCTCGGCCAATCTGCGCAATTCGCGCCAGTATTACCGGACCCGCAGGCTGTTTCGCCTGCTGAGCGGGGGCAATGCGGATTTCGGCCGGCTGGTGGCCTCGCTGCGCTATGCCTCCGAGCTTCTGGCCCAGCTGGGCCGCCGCCACGAAGTCCATTACGGCCCGCCCCTGCCCCCGGGCAGCGGGCCCGAGATACTCAAGGAACAGGCCGAATCCCTGATCCCCGGCCTGTATCGGCCCGGGCCGGGGGCGCAGGCGGGCAGGTAATCATCGGCCGCGGGGCTGCCAGCCGGTTGGGGCCGATGGGGCGGACGTTCCGGATGCGTGCCGGGGCTGGCATACCGGAGTGGGTGCGTCGGGTTGGTGCGCCGGCTTGGTGTGCCGGGTTGGTGTGCCGGGGGGCGTACCAGGGGGGCGGAGGTGCCGGGGAGGCGTATCGTGGGTGTGCCGTGGGCGTACCGGGGAGTGTTGGCTCCGGCGGCAGGGATCGAACCTGCGACCAATTGATTAACAGTCAACTGCTCTACCGCTGAGCTACGCCGGAACTGAGCCGGTATATAGCGAGAGCGATTTTGAAGGTCCAGAGGGTTTGTGCGGGAAATTGGCGATTTTTATCCCTGGTTTTACCCCTGGGCAAGGCGAAAGGTGGCGGCCGGGTCGAGCGGGCCTTCGGAGGCTACCAGAGCGCGCCCGGCCAGGTCGATCAGATGGGCGAGGACATTGCGTTCGGCCATCTTCATCAGCGCGGGCGGCGTGTCGGTATAGACCGCTCGGGTCAGTTCCGGCAGCCGGGCCGGGCCGGCGGCTTCGAGCGCCTGCAGGATCGCCGATTCGCGCTGCTTGCGGTGGTCGATCAGCCAGGCGATTCGCGCCGCCGGGTCGGTGACCGGGCCGCCGTGGCCGGGCAGGTAGGCGGTATCGTCTCGCGCGGCCAGGCGGGCGCAAGAGGCCATGAACCGCGTCAGGTCCCCGTCCGGGGGCGAGACCAGGGAGCTGGCCCAGCCCATCACGTGATCTCCTGTAAAGACAATCCCCTGCAGGTCGAAGCTCATGTGATTTGCCATGTGGCCGGGGGTGTGCAGGGCGGTGATCTCCCAGCCATCGCCTTCGATGCGCGCCCCGTCCTTCAGCCTGACATCCGGGGCGAAGTCGTGGTCCACCCCCTCGCCGCCGCCGGCCAGCCCGCGCGCCAGGAGGTCGGCCATGACCGGGCTCTGCCCGGCCCGCGCCCGGCCAAAGGCCAGCACCGGGGCCCCGCTCGCCCGCGCCAGCGGGCGCGCGAGCGGCGAATGGTCCAGGTGGGCGTGGGTCACGAGGATATGGCTGATGCGCTCGCCGGGCGCGAGCGCGGCGAGAATCGCCTGCATGTGGGCCTCGCTCTGCGGCCCGGGGTCGATCAGCGCCAGCCCGCCCCCGCGCCCGACCAGGTAGCTGTTGGTGCCCCAATAGGTCATCGGCGAGGGGTTGGGCGCGATGATGCGGCGGATATTGTCCGCCAGCCAGACCGCCTGCCCGGCCGGTGCCCGCTCCTGCCCTCGCAGCATTTGTTGCATCGCTCGCATCCCTCCATCCCTCGCCCGCCATCGCGCCGGTGCCGGTGCCGGTGCCGCACTGGTGCCGCAGCCCGTGCCGGTGCCGGTGCCGGTGCCGGTGCCGCAATGGAGCAGAAATCCCGCCGCCATTGCAAGCGCTGCCAGCGCATTGCCGCCATGCCTGCCGCCCCCAAAACACGCCCCGGAAACACGCCCCGGAAGCCCCGCGGGCAGAAAGGATTTGACCGCGCGGCAAAAACTTCCCTATGCTGTCCCGGAGGAACGCCGGCTGACGGCAGGGACGGGACCGAGTGAAAGACCAGAAACCCGAGAACCCAGAACCCGAGAACAGAGAGCATTCATGAACAGCACAACAAGACGGACGCCAGGCCTGGCCGCGGCGATTCTGTTGTCCCTCGCCCTGCCGGCAGGCGCACAGAACCTTTTGCAGAACGGCGGCTTCGAGGATATCGCCGCGCCTGCCATGGGGCGCAATGCAGCCAATTTCGACCCTGCCACAGGATTCCTCCCGGGCGACAGTTCCCTGATCCTGCCTTGGCGGCGACTGTCCATTCATGCCCTGCAACTGAATGGGACCAATTCTGACCATGTGAGATTGCTCCGGGTCGATGGGCCAGGCGGGTTTCAGGGCAATTACAGCGAGCCATACCCGGCCGGGGATGCGTCCGGCGCCGCACCGGGGGAGATTAGGCAATTTATCGGTGCCAATACTCCTTACATGGTGTGGCAGAGCTTTACCGCGCCCTGTTCCGGCGAAGTGGTGGTGCATGCCTGGGTTGCGCGCTCCGGCAATCTGCAGGAAATCACCACCGGCCGCATGGGGATCGAGCCGATTCCGGGCGGGATACCGCCCCTGCCCACGTTCAGCAACGGCAACCCCTATGCCAATCCCGAGGCCAGCGCCCTGCTGCAGCGGCTCACCAGCGATCCGGACGCTGCGCAATTCGTCATTGATCCGGCCTGGTCCAAGGATGAATGGCACGAAATCACCTTTTCCAAGGCTGTGACTGCCGGCCAGGAATATGCCTTTGCCGCCGACTTGCAACATGCCGTGAATCTGGACGAGGTTTCCGTGACCTATGCGCCTTCGAATATGGCGCTGAAATGCGTGGGCGACGTGGGGTCTCCGGTAAGCGGCTTGCCGGACAGCCCCATCGGCCCCGATACTCCCACCGGCCCCGATACTCCCACCGGCCCGATCGGCCCCATCGGTGATCCGGCCGAGCCGGACAATCCCGACGGGCGCGGGGATCCGGGGGATCCGAACGGCACTGGCGGCAGCGGCGGCGGCTCGGACGATCCGGGCGGCAGCGGCGGCGGCAAGCCGGACCTGCCCGAGGCGAAACGGATCTTCCTGAAAAAATCCTGCGAGCCCCCCGTGGCCGACATGCAGAACGGCCAGCCCGGCATGGCCTGGCGCTGCGAAGTCACCGTGGCCGCGCTCCCCGCGCCCTTTGCCGGCGCCTTCCAGTTCACCGAGGATGCCAGCGCCATCACCGGCGCCAGCGGGCTCATCACCGGCTATTCCGCGAGCCCCGGCTGGAGCTGCCCGGGCCTGCCAGCCGCGCAGACCGCCTGCACCATTCAGGGTGCGGATTTCGACGCTTCCGGGGTCGAGACGCTGACATTCGACCTGTTCGCTCCGGCCACCGGCCCGGTCGCCTGGAAGAACTGCGTCTCCGGCCTCTATGCCGGCGGCGACAGCAAGCGCGAGGTCAAGGGCAATTGCGCCGGCACCGAGTGGAAGCCGGAAAAGCCGCGCGAGGACCCGAAACCCGAAAAGGCGGGGATTTCAAAGACCTGCGAGGGCCCGCGCGAAGTGATGGAGGGAGGCGCCCTGCGCGCGCTGGAATGGCAATGCAGCGTGACCGTGACGGCGGCGCCTGCGCCATTCGCCGGCAGTTTCAGCTTTCTCGAGGATGCCAGCCAGATCACCGGCGCGCCGGGCGCCATCTCCAGCGTTGCCGCCAGCCCGGCCTGGAGTTGCAGCCCGCCTGCCGGGCCTGCCACGGCGCAAATGCTGTGCAGCATCAACGGCGCCGATTTCAGCCCCTCGGGCCAGGAGGTCCTGACCTTTACCCTGACCGCCGACATGAGCGGCAATGCCGGCGCGCCTGTCCAGTGGAAGAACTGCGTCAGCGGCGCCACCGACCCGGCAGCGGATCCGGGCAAGGTCTCCGACTGCGCCGAGATGACATGGAAGCCCGAAAAGCCGCGCGACCCGGCCCCGGAAAAGGTGGGGATTTCCAAGTCCTGCACCGCCCTGCACGAAGAGCGCCATAACGGCACGCTCTGGGGGCTCGGCTGGCAATGCGACGTGACCGTGACGGCGGCGCCCGCGCCTTTCGCCGGCAACTTCCAGTTCACCGAGGATGCCAGCGGCGTGATCGGGGCTTCCGGCGCGCAGATCATCAGCGTCAATGCCAGCCCCGGCTGGAGCTGCACCCCCGCGCCCGGCAGCGGCCAGGCGCAGAGCACCTGCAGCATCAGCGGCGCCGATTTCGACCCGTCCGGGCAGGAAGTGCTGCATTTCGAACTGTTTGCCGACATGTCGAATGTGCCCGAGCAGCCGGTAACCTGGGAGAACTGCGTCAGCGGCGCCACCAACCCGGCGGCGAGCCCGCGCGAAGTCTCCGACTGCGTGACCGCCGAATGGGCCCCGCCGCCGCCGCCCGAGCCCGCGCTTGACGTCGCCAAGACCTGTGACGACCCGGTGCCCGCGGGCGATGGCTGGGATATCTCCTGCACCATCACCGTGACCGGCTCGAACCTGGCCCCGGGGCTCGGCATCACCCTCTATGACACGCTGGGGGCCACCGGGAGCGGGAGCGTCACCGCCTCGGCGCTCTCCCAGCCCGCGAGCCTGCCCGGGCTCACCTGCGCCACCAACCAGGCGGCGCCCGGCCTTGTCAGCTATTGCCTGCTTTCCACCGATGACGTGACGGCCGCCGGCGGCAGCCTGTCGTTTCCCTATCAGGGCCACATCACCGCCGGCGCGGGCGAGACCCCGAGCGCACAGAACTGCACCACCCTGGCGCTGTTCGGCGACCCGGACCATCCGCGAGCTTGCGTGGATCTGGTACTCCCGCCCCTGCCGGAGCCGTGGCTTAGCATCTCCAAGACCTGCGACGCGCCGGTGCCCGCGGGCAGCACCGGCTGGGATGTCACCTGCACCGTCACCATCACCGGCACCGACCTGCCGCCGGGCCTGTCGATCACCATTTACGACATGCTCAGCGGCAGCAATGGCGCCAATCCGCAAAGCGGCACGCTGAGCGGCCCCGCGGGCCTATCGGGCGGGGTGCAATGCAGCGGCGGCCTCGGGGCCGGCTTCGTGCAGCAGAACTGCACCGTCAGCACCGACGACCTGATGGCGGCGGGGGGCACGCTTTCCTTCCCCTATACGGGCCATATCGTTCTCGACACCGGCAGCGCGCCCGAAGCCATGAACTGCGCGAGCTTCCAGCTGCGCGACAGCCAGGGCAACGGGGTGGCGATCGGCAATGTCGGCGTGGCCCAATGCGCGACCCTGACGCTGCCGGGCCTGCCCACCGGCACCGGCGGCACCGGCGGCACTACAGGCACCACCGGCGGCACCGCGCCCGATTGCGGGGTGGACGTGCTGTTCGTGGTGGACCGCTCGGGCTCGATGCGCGTCCTCAACCGCATCGCGCAGGTGCGCAGCGCCGTGCAGATGGCCCAGAACGCCTTTGCCGGCAATGGCTCGGCGGGCGGGCTGATCCTGTTCAACGCCACGCCCGCGCTCGCCGTGCCGCTGCCGGACCCCCTGCCCTCCGCCAGCATCGCCAATACCATGGCCAGCCTTCCGGCCTCTGGCGGCACCCGCTGGGACCGCGCCTTTGCGCTCGCAAGCCAGGTGGTCAGCGCGGCGGCACAAAAGCCGCTGGTACTGTTCATCACCGACGGGGTGCCCAACGAGCCGCTGGCCAATTCGATCCCGCTGGTGGCCAATATCCGCGCCCAGGGCAGCCGCATCATCGGCATCCCCATCGGCACGGGCAGCACCCCCCAGGCGCTGATGGCGCTGCTGGGCGGCAACATGGTCAACACCGCGACCGGCGCCACCCCCGACCCGTTCACCGATGACGTGGTGATCATCCCGAACGGGGTCAACATGCCGGCGATC
The DNA here is from genome assembly GCA_027082975.1 of Paracoccaceae bacterium. Taxonomy (GTDB): domain Bacteria; phylum Pseudomonadota; class Alphaproteobacteria; order Rhodobacterales; family Rhodobacteraceae; genus JAAEUB01. Next base: position 12,347 of record JALWTH010000139.1, read on the forward strand.
TTTGCCCAGATGGCCCAGGCCTATTGCCCGCAGCGCGCGGCGCAACCCGGTATCGGAGAGGTGATCGACCTGCATCTGCCCGCCGAGCCCTATGCGGGCGACGACGAGCCGGCGCAGCCAGGCACGGAGCCAAAGCCGGAGCCGGAACCGCAGCCCGAGCCGGAGCCGGAACCGCAGCCCGAACTGGAGCTGGAAAAGCAGGCGCTCGGCCCCTGCCGGGTGGATGAGGGCAAGCGGCAATATGTCTGCGACTTCTCGCTCACCCTGACGAATGGCGGCGATGGCGCCTTTTCCGGCCCGCTCGCGCTGGTGGACCGTCTGCCCCGCCCGCGCCCGAAATCGGTGCGCGTCGAGGCGGAGGGCTGGCAATGCGGCCGCATGAACCCGCGCGAAGTCACCTGCTACACGCCGGATCTGGCCCTACAGCCGGGCGAAAGCACCAGCCTCGGGCTGCGCGTCCGCCTGCCGGGGCTGGAGGCTGGCGGCCGGTATCGCAACTGCGCCGGGATCGGCCTGCCCGAGGGCAAGGCCGGGCGGGTGGCGCTTGCGCAGCGGATCATGAACGGGCTGGGCATCAATGCCGGACCGGTGGACGGCAAGCCCGGGCGCAAGACCTATGGCGCGCTCAGCCAGCTGCGCGCGCGCCTCGGCCTGCCCGACAGCCGCGCCTTTGACGACGCGCTGTTTGCCGCCCTCGGCCTGCCGCTCGAGGGGGCCGAGGACTGCGCCAGCGTCAACCTGCCGGAAATGCCGGAGCCGGCGCTGCAATGCGACCGCGCCACCACCCGGCCCACCGAGCAGGGCTGCGCCTGTTCGGACCCGCGCGCCATGGTGCGCCGCTCGCCCACCAGCTGCGCCTGCCGCAACGGCCTGCCGGCGATCAACGGGCGCTGCCCGTCGGTCTCGATCACCCCCGGCAGGGACGGCCCGGCCGGCGGCGGCAAGTGCCGGCTGCGCGTCAACGGCATCTGCCTGCAGTGAAGACCCGGCCGCGTGGCGCATCCTGCGCTGCGCGGCCGCTCCCCTGCCCACCCCCTGCCCCCTCGCGGCTGGCCGGACAGGCCCGCGCAGGTTTCGCCTTGCTGCCACTTGCACAGCGCCACGCCCGGCATATATTTCCAGCACGCTCCTTTACCCGACGGGCCGCCTGCGATGGAATGGTACGACAAGATTGCCGGTCTCTATGACCTCTCCACCGCCTGGCTTTACCGGCGGGCAAGGCGGGCGCTGATCGACAAGCTGGAGATACAGGCGGGCGACCGGGTCCTGATCCTGGCCTGCGGGACCGGGCAAAGCCTCGCGCTGATCGAGGAGAGAATCGGCGATCGCGGGGAAATCGTCGCGCTGGATCATTCCGAAGCCATGTTGGCCGTCGCCAGCAAGACAATCGGCAGGAACGGCTGGGACAATATCAGGTTGCTGCAGATGGATGCACGGGATCTGAGCGCCGGATATCTGGACAGCAAGGGTATCGCGCCGGGATTCGACATCGTGATCGGGGAGCTTGCCTTTTCCGTCATCCCGGATTGGGAAAAGGTCATGCGGACGGCCTGTTCGCTATTGCGCAAAGGCGCCAGGTTCGGGCTGCTGGACTGGCACAGGGGCAGGCATGACTGGCTGACGAAAGCTGTCAACCTTCTCGCCGATGCCCGGATAGAGCGAGACACGGCCGGCGCTGCGAAAAGGCTGTGCGGTGATTTCGCCGTCGTCGGCAAGTTTCTGTCCGGCAACATATATATCGGCATCGGCCGGCGAATATAGCCCTGGCAGCGACGGTCGTTGCGCAGCGGTCGGGCGCATTTCTCGTCCCTGCCGGGGCCGGCCGTCCCGCCCTGCCCCGCGCTACAGGCAATCCTACAGGTAATCCGAGCGTTGCAGGCCGTATTTGGCCATCTTTTCGTTGAGCGTGCGGCGCGGCAGCATCAGCTCTTCCATCACCCCGACGATCGAGCCCTTGTGGCGGCGCATGGTGTTGTCGATCAGCATCCGCTCGAAGGCCTCCACATATTCCTTGAGCGGCTTGCCCTCGGTGGTCATCACCGGCTGGGATTCGTCGTGGTCGTTCATCAGCAGCGAGGAGATCGTCCCCGAGCCGCGGCGCGCCTGCAGCACCGCGCGTTCGGCGATGTTGATCAGCTGGCGGATATTGCCGGGCCAGGGCGCCTGCAGCAGCTGGGCCGCCTCCTGGGCCGAGACCGCGGGCGCGGCGCAGCCATATTCCTCGGCGAACTGGTCGGCGAAGCGGGTGAACAGCATCAGGATGTCCTCGCCGCGGGTTCTGAGCGGCGGCAGGGTGATGCGCATGGCGGCGAGACGGTAGAACAGGTCAGGCCTGAGGCAGTCCTCCACCGTCTTGCCCTGCGCCTGCAGGTTGGAAATGGCGATCAGGCGGGTTTCGGCCGGGCTGCCCTGCTGGTTCATCCAGGCGAGCAGGCGCGCCTGCAGGCCCTCGCTCAGCGCCTCGATGTCTTCGAGCACCAGGGTGCCGCCGCGGGCCTGTTCGATCAGCGGGATCTGCCCGCCCTCCTCGATCGGGCCGAACAGGGCGCGGGCAAGCTCCTCCTCCTCGCGCCCGGCGCAATGGGCGATGACGAATTCGCGCTTGCCCTTGGCGCCGACCGCGTGGAGCGCATGGGCGACGAGGGTCTTGCCGGTGCCGGTCTCGCCGTCGATCAGCACATGGCCGTCGGCCTGGGCGATGTCGAGGATCTCCTCGCGCAGGCGCTCCATCACCGGGCTGGCGCCGATCAGCTTCTTCATGATCGTGCTGCCGTCGCCCAGATCGCGGCGCAGGGCGCGCGCATCGAGCACCATGCGCCGGCGCCGGGTGGCCTTCTTGGCAAGCTCGGTCATCTGGTCGGGGTTGAAGGGCTTTTCGAGGAAGTCATAGGCCCCCACGCGCATCGCTTCCACCGCCATGGGCACGTCTCCGTGGCCGGTGATCATGATCACCGGCAGGGCGCTGTCGATGCTCATCAGCTTGCGCAGGAAGGCCATGCCGTCCATGCCCGGCATCTTGATGTCGCTGATCACCACGCCGGGATATTCCGGCCCCAGCCCCTTGAGCGCCTCTTCGGCCGAAGCGAAGGTCTCGGTATCGAAGCCCGACAGCGCCAGCCACTGGCTGATCGACTGGCGCATGTCCTTTTCGTCGTCCACGATCGCGATTTTCATTGCCTGTGCCATGGCTCTTCCTCTGCTTGTCGCGCCTCTGCCTGTTCAGCCCCGTTCAGCCCCGTTCAGCCTGCGCCCCTGTTCGGCCCCTGTCCAGCCCCTATTCGGCCGCCTGCCGGCTGGCCTCCCCTCCATCGCCTGCCGGCTTGTCATGCGCTCCGTCCTCGCCGCGCCAGAGCGGCAGTTCCACCTCGAAGACCGCGCCCCCGTCGCTGCCGTTGCGCGCGGTGAGGCGGCCGCCGAAATCGTTGACGATCCCGGAGGAAATCGCAAGCCCCAGCCCGACCCCGTCGCCCGGCGCCTTGGTGGTGTAGAAGGGCTCGAAGAGCTGGTCGAGATCCTCCACCCCGGCGCCATTGTCGCGCACCATGATCTTGGCCACCTCGCCGCCGGTCAGCAGGATATCCACCTGCGGGGCCTCTACCGATTTGGTGGCGTCGATGGCGTTGCGCAAGAGGTTGATCAGCACCTGTTCGAGGCGCACCGGCTCGGCCATGACCATGACCGGCTCGCGGGGGATGTTGCGGGTGATGCGCACCCGGCGGCGCTTGAGCTGCGGTTCCATCATCGCCAGCGCCGCCGAGACCGAATGGCGGATGTCGAGCGGCTTGAGCGCCTCGCCTTCCTTGCGGGCATAGCTCTTGAGCTGCTTGGTGATCGCCCCCATGCGCTCGATCAGCCCGTCGATGCGCTGGAAGCTGGCCAGCGCCTCGCCCCCGCGCTTGCGCTCGAGCAGCAGGCGGGCGCCGGCGAGGTAGGTCTTCATCGCCGCCAGCGGCTGGTTGAGCTCGTGGCTGACGGCGGCCGACATCTCGCCCAGGGCGGCGAGCTTGGAGCTTTGGGCAAGGGTCTGCTCGGCCACTTCCAGGTTCTGCTCGGCCCGCCTGCGCTCGGCGATTTCCCGCTGCAGGGCGGCGTTGAGCTGGCGAAGTTCCGCCGATTCCTTCTGAAAGGCGAGCGAACGCGACTGGGCGCGCCGACTGATGACGTAGAATCCCAGCGCCAGCAGGATGGCAAAGGCCATGACTTCCAGCGCCAGCAGGCCGTTCACCCGCTCGCGCACGCTGGCATAGGTGGTGAAGCTGATCATCTGCCAGCCGCGAAACGGGATGCGCACCTGCTGGCGCATCACCGCGTCGCCGAGAAAGAACGCCTCGCCCGGCAGCGCCCCCCAGCGGGCGGTGGCGTCCTGGGCGTGCTTGATCGCCAGCGTCGCCGGCAGCGTCGCCAGCGCCTCTTGCTCGCTCCTGCCGCGCCAGCGCGGGGCGGTCGAGAGGATCACCCGGCCCTCGCTGTCGGTCACCATCACCGCGTCGGAAATGCCGGACCAGCCCTGTTCGAACTTCTGCAGATCGACCTCGACCACGATCACGCCCGCCAGCGAGCCCGCATTCTCGATCTTGCGGCTGTAGGTAAAGGTATAGGCCCCGGCCTCGGTGCGAAGCGTGGTAAAGACCGTGTCCTGCGAGCGCAGGGCATTGACGAAGTAGGGATCCTGCCGGTGCGAGCCGCCCAGAAGCTCGCGGTCGGTCGCCGCCACCACGCGCCCGTCGCGGTCCAGCAGGAGCAGCGAGGCGGCGCCGATCTCGTCGCGGTAGGAGATCAGCCGCTGCGAGCTTTGCGCGTAGTCGCCGCTGGTCAGCGCCTTGATCAGCAGCGGGTCGCGGCTCAGCAGCAGCGGCACCACCGAGATGCGCTGCAATTCGCTGAGCAGGTTGCCGGTATAGAGCGCCAGGCGCAGTTCGGCGCGGCTGCGGGTGGTTTGCGTGTAGCGCTCGGTGAGCCAGCGGTTGGACACCCAGACCACCGCCACCGCCAGCGCCAACAGCGCCAGCAGCAGGGCACGCGCGCGCCAGGAGATCCCCTCGCGCAGCACGGCGGCGAGGGGTTCGGCGGGGCCGTGGCCCGTTTCGGGTGGTGCTGCATCGCTGCGCTCGGCCATGCGGGCAGCATAGGGCGCGCGGCGCGCCGCCTCAAGTCAGGCCCCCGCGAGCGCCCCCAGCAATGCGCCAAACATTGCCACCCCGTCGCTGCCGCCATGCACCGGATCCACCGCCCGCTCCGGGTGCGGCATCAGGCCAAGCACCCGGCGGTTGGGCGAAAGCACCCCGGCAATGTCGCCCACCGAGCCGTTGGGATTTTCCACATAGGTAAAGGCCACCCGCCCCTCGCCCCTGAGCGCCGCAAGCCCCTCGGGGCCGATCTGGTAATTGCCGTCGTGATGGGCGATCGGGAAGGTGACCTGCTGGCCCTCGTCATAGCCCGCGGTAAAGGCACTCTCGGCGGTCTCGACCCTCAGCGCCACATCCTTGCACAGGAACTTGAGCCCGGCATTGCGAATGAGCGCGCCGGGCAGAAGGCCGGTCTCGGTCAGCACCTGAAAGCCGTTGCAGATGCCCAGCACGAAGCCCCCGCGCGCGGCGTGGCGCCTGAGCGAGGCGGTTATGGGCGAATGCGCCGCAATCGCCCCGCAACGCAGGTAATCGCCGAAGGAAAAGCCCCCCGGCACCGCCACCAGGTCGAGCCCCTCGGGCAGGCGGTCCTCCTTGTGCCAGACCATCGCCACATCGGCCCCGGCGCGCTCCAGCGCCACTTTCAGGTCGCGGTCGCAATTGGAGCCGGGAAAGACCAGAACCGCCGCTTTCATGCCTTCCCCCCTTCTGCCGGCCCGCCGGGGCGCGCGCCGCGCCGGAGCCAGCGCCGGAGCAGGCCATGCAGGGCAAGCGCCAGCGCGAAGGCGGCCAGCGTGAACAGCCCGATCATGCGCGCGACATACCAGTTATGCGGCCCCTCCAGCACCACGTCGCGCCTGGCTTCGGCAAAATAGCGGATCGCGTGGCGGCTGCCGACCGGAAAGTTCCAGCCGGCATCGCGGTAGCCGGTCGAGGCCTCGGTTTCGTTTCCATCCGTCCAGGTGTAGCGAAAGACGGGGCTGTATTCGCCATCCCATTCATAGACCCGCACCACCTCGCCCGTGGCCGGCACGGTGCCGTGGGTGCGAATCCAGCTATCGAAAGCAAGCAGGGCCGTGGCCAGCGCGAACACCACCGGCGCCACCCAGATCAGCACATATACATGCCAGCTGGCATGGCGCTGCCCGTCCTGCGATACCCACAGGAAGGCGCGCCCGGGCCGGGTCACCGACCGGCCGGCGACCAGCCCCATGAGAAACCCCGGCTTCATATCTCGACCCGGTAGCTCTCGATCACCAGATTGGCGAGCAGCTTTTCGGCCATCTCGGTGGCCTGCGCGCGGGCCGCCTCCGGGTCTTCCTCGGCCAGATCGAGCTCGATCACCTTGCCCTGGCGCACCGCGTTCACGCCCTCGAAACCCAGATTGCCAAGGGCCGCGCGCACGGCTGCGCCCTGCGGGTCCAGCACCCCGGGCCTCAGCATCACATCCACACGAACTTTCATACATACCCCCCTGAAATAGCTCAATTTATCAAGGTCGGCTTGCTCGGCGCATGGGTCACGTTGGAAGGCATCACCCCGAGCCGTTTGGCTACCTCGGTATAGGCATCGGCCAGATCGCCCAGATCGCGGCGGAACACGTCCTTGTCGAGCTTGCGCCCGGTCTCGATATCCCACAGCCGGCAGCTGTCCGGGCTGATCTCGTCGGCCACGACCAGGCGCATGAAATCGCCCTCCCAGATGCGCCCGACCTCGATCTTGAAGTCGATGAGCCGGATGCCGACCCCGTACATGACCCCGGAGAGGTAATCGTTGACCCTCAGCGCCAGCGCCACCATGTCGTCGAGATCCTGCTGGCTGGCCCAGCCGAAGGCGATGATGTATTCCTCCGGCACCAACGGATCGCCCAGGGCGTCGTCCTTGTAGGAGAATTCGACGATCGGGCGGGGCAGCGGCGTGCCTTCCTCCATGCCGAGGCGGCGCGCCATGGAGCCTGCGGCAAAGTTGCGCACGACCACTTCGAGCGGGATGATCTCGACCGCGCGCACCAGCTGTTCGCGCATGTTCAGCCGCTTGATGAAGTGATTGGGCACGCCGATCTGGGCGAGCCCCTTCATGAAGAATTCGCTGAGGCGGTTGTTGAGCACCCCCTTGCCGTCGATCGTGGCCTTCTTCTCGGCGTTGAAGGCGGTGGCATCGTCCTTGAAATACTGCACCAGCGTGCCGGGCTCGGGGCCTTCGTAGAGGATCTTGGCCTTGCCTTCGTATAGCTTCTTGCGCCGCGCCATGAGGCTCTCCCGCTTGCGCCCCGCCGGGGCATCTGCCCGCCCTATAGGGCATAGGCGGCGGGGGGGCAAGAATGCATGTGCGGCCCGAAACCGCCGCCGGGGGGTTGCCCCGCGCGGCCGGGATGGGCATATCAGGGACGAAAGCCAGCATCTGAAACAGCAGGACCAGCACATGACCACCTTTGACGAACGCGAAAACGCCTTCGAGGCCAAATATGCCCATGACGAGGAGATGAACTTCAAGGTCCAGGCCCGGGCCAACCGGATGCTGGCCGAATGGGCAGCGGGCTTCCTCGGCAGGGAGGGCGCGGCGCTCGAATCCTATATCCGCGAGGTGATCGCCGCCGATTTCAAGGAAGCGGGCGACGAGGACGTGATCGCCAAGGTCGCCGCCGATCTCGAGGGCAAGGCCGGGATGGATGAGGTGCGCGCGAAGCGGGCCGAATTCGTCGCCGCCGCCAAGGCCGAGATCATCGACGCGGAGTAGCGCGCAGGTTCAGGCGCAGGCGCGCAGACGACCAGGCCCCGCCGGGCCGGCCAGGCAATGCAAGAGGCGCCCGCCAGGGCGCCTTTTTCGTTCGAATTGGAGATGTTAACCCGTCCTTTCCCTTCTGCCGGTAGACCCGACATGGGCAGCAAAGGGGAAACGGGTGCGACAGGAAAACGATACCGCCATTTCAGCAGCGATTGCAGGCGCAACATCAAAGCAGCCGGCCCGAAGAGGCGGCGCGGGAGCCGGCGCGAGAGCCAGCCTTGGGCGACTGGCGCTGAAACAGGCCCTGCCGCTGGCGCTCTCGGTGGGGCTGTTTGTCTGGCTGCGCCGGCACCTGGCCGAGCTCGACCTGGCCGCCATCACCGCCACCGCCCGGCAGGTTTCGCCCCTGGCCTGGCTCAGCGCCGCCTGCCTGAGCGCGGTCAGTTTCTGGGCGGTGGGGCGCTATGACCGGGTGGTGCACGCAATCTGCCGGACCGGAATCGGCGGCGCCGAGGCGACCCGCGCCGGGGCCGCGGCCATCGCGCTTGCGCAGGTGCTGGGCTTCGGCGTGCTCAGCAGCGCGCTGGTGCGCTGGCGCCTGCTGCCCGGCCTCGGCCTGCTGGCGGCCCTGCGCCTGTCGCTGTTCGTGTCGCTCTCGTTTCTCGCCGGCTGGGCGGTGGTGAGCGCAGGCGCGGTGCTGCTGCTGCCCGACCCCCTGCCCTTTGCCGCCCTGCGCCCGCTGGCCTGGCTGGTGCTGGCGGCGGCGCTGGCGCTGGGGCTTGCGAGCCTCTGGCGGCCGGGACTGCTCGCGCGCCTGCCGAGCCTGCGGGCGATGGGGCTGATCGTGATGCTGGTGCTGCTGGACACTTCCACCGCCGGGGCGGCGCTCTATGTGCTGCTGCCCGCGCAGATGGAGGCGCACCTGCCGCTTGCCACCCTGCTCACCGCCTACCTGCTGGCGCTCGGCGCCGGGCTGCTGCTGGGCGCGCCCGGCGGCGTGGGCGCGTTCGAAGTGGTGCTGCTCGCGCTCTTGCCGCAGGTGGATCAGGTCGGCCTGCTCGGCGCGGTGCTGGCCTTTCGCATGGTCTATTACGCGCTCCCGGCCCTCCTGGGCGCGGCCGTGCTGATCCGTGGCCCGCTGCGAAAGAAGGGGCAACCCTCCGTTTTCACGAGGGAAATTTCCCTCCCGGATTCTCCGGCACAGTTGGACTCGCTGGTGAACAGCGCCCGTGAGCCCGAAGCGGCGCTGCTCTACCAGGGTCGCCTGTCGCTGCTGCAAGGCCGCCTCATGGTCGCCCCGCTCGGCCAGAGCCTCGTGGCCCTGCGCGGCCCGCTCGGCCCGCTTGGCGCCGGCGAGAACGAGGCAGACCTGCTCGAATCCCTCGCCCGCGCCGCCCGCGCCCGCTTCCTCTCCCCGGCGCTCTACAAGGCCCCGCCCCGCCTCGCCGCCGCCGCCCGCCGGGCCGGCTGGCAGGTGATGGCGATCGCCCGCGACGGCTGGATCGACCCGCAGGGCTGGAAGCCCGAGGGGCGCGCCTTTCGCCAGCTGCGCCGCAAGCTGCGCAAGGCCGAGCAGGCCGGCGTCACCATCCGGCGCCTGCCCCCCGGCGCGCCGCTGCCGCTCGAGGAAATGGCCCGGATCAATGCCTTCTGGACCGCGCGCCGGGGCGGCGAGCGGGGCTTTTCCATGGGGGTATTCGACCCCGCCGCCCTGCGCCACAGCGAGATATACCTGGCCTGGCAGGCGGGCCGCCTGGTCGGCTTTCTCACCCTGATGCAAAGCGGCTCGGCCCGGGTGCTGGACCTGATGCGCCAGTCGGATACGGCCCCCGACGGCACCATGCACCTGGCGCTTTCCCATGCCATCGACCACGCCCGCCGCGCCGGTCTCGGCCGGCTGTCGCTCGCTGCCCTGCCGGCGGCGGGCACGGGTTTCGCGGCCCGGCAGATCGCCCGGATCGGCGGCGCCGCGGGGCTCGCGCAGTTCAAGCAGAGCTTCGCCCCGCGCTGGCGCCCGCTCTATATCGCCGCGCCGAGCCGGGCCGCGCTGGCGCTGGCGGCGCTGGAAATCGGCCGCGAGATCCTGCGCCCGGCCGCGCCAAGTCGCGCTTTGCCTCAACTCGATCATGCAGCGAATGAATTTGCACCCGGAGCCAATCCGTGGCACATGGCGGACGATTGCTGCCAGCGGCAGATGCAGAGCAGATGCAGAAACGAGGCATGAGATGGGCGCAGATTCCACCACCGAGACGGGCACGGGCAGCGGCAGGCCGGGCAGCGACAGGCTGAGCCGAATGCTCGCCAGCCGCGACTGGCTGATGGCCGACGGGGCCACGGGCACCACGCTGTTCAACATGGGGCTGAGTGCCGGCGAGGCGCCGGAGCTTTGGAACAGTGCCGAGCCCGACAAGATCCGCGCCCTTTACCGGGGCGCGGTGGAGGCGGGCAGCGACCTGTTTCTGACCAATTCCTTCGGCGGCAATGCCGCCCGCCTCAAGCTGCACGACGCCCAGGGCCGGGTCGGCGAGCTCAACCGCATCGCCGCGGAACTCGGCCGCGAAGTGGCCGATGCCGCCGGGCGCGAGATCGTCGTTGCCGGCTCCATGGGGCCCACCGGCGAGATCATGGAGCCGATGGGGGCGCTGACCTTCGAGGCGGCGGTCGAGATCTTTCACGAGCAGGCCGAGGGGCTCAAGGAAGGCGGGGTCGATCTGCTCTGGGTCGAGACCATCTCGGACGCCAACGAATACCGCGCCGCCGCCGAGGCCGCCCGCCTGGCCGGGATGCCCTGGGTCGGCACCATGAGCTTCGACACGGCCGGGCGCACCATGATGGGCGTCACTTCGGCCGACCTCGCCGCCCTGGTCGAGAAGCTCCCCAACCCGCCGCTTGCCTTTGGCGCCAATTGCGGCGTGGGGGCGGCGGACCTGCTGCGCACCGTGCTCGGCTTTCTCGCCGCCGGCACCGAGCGCCCGCTGGTGGCCAAGGGCAATGCCGGCATCCCCAAATATGTCCACGGCCATATCCATTATGACGGCACGCCGGAGCTGATGGCCGAATATGCGGTGCTGGCGCGCGATTGCGGCGCGCGCATCATCGGCGGCTGCTGCGGCACCCTGCCCGAGCATCTCACCGCCATGCGCGCGGCACTTGAAAACACGCCCGCCGGCCCCCGCCCCACCCTCGAGGCAATCGCCGAAAAGCTCGGCGGCTTCTCCTCTGCCAGCGACGGCACCGGCGAGGATGCGCCGGCCGCGCCCCGTCGCCGGCGCCGTCGCCGTTAGCCCGGCGCTGGTCGCAAATCGCCAAGCCGGCCCGGCCGCTTTCGCCGAAAAAGGCAAGAAGCAGGCCGAGCGCCAGACCCACAGCATCAACGGAGCCCACCATGTCGGACGAAGACGAAGACGACCTGATCCTGAGCGAGCTCAGCGACGAAGAGCGGGTGCTGCAGATGCATG
>JALWTH010000140.1 GCA_027082975.1 Paracoccaceae bacterium
CGCATGGTCTCGTTGAAGCGCTCGTCCGAGGTCTTGCCCACGGCCAGCGACACCGGATCCCACTCCACCCGCTCCACCAGCTCGGCGAGCTTCAACCAGCGGTCGCGACCCACCGAAGGCGCGGCGCCGATGGCGTGGATCAGGTCCTGGCCCACCCGCTCGGCGATGGACAGCATCCGGCTGACGATGGTCTTGTCCACATGCAGCGCGTCGCAGATCACGTCGCGCCGATAGCCCGCCTCGTGCATCTGCCAGGCGAAATTGGCCTTTTCGATGAAGCTGAGGTCGCGCCGCGCGCTGTTTTCCTGGCCCTGGGCAAGGATCAGGTCGCGGTCGTCAAGCTCGCGGATCATCGCCTTGACCGGCTGGCCGAGCCGGATCAGCGCGCTTACCCGACGCCGGCCATAGACCACCTGAAAGCGCCCCTCCGCCTCGGGATGCGGGCGCAGCAGCACCGGCACCTGCTGGCCATAGCGGGCGATGGAATCCATCAGCGCTTCCAGCCCGTCATCGTCATCGAGCCGGTCGAGCAGTCCGGCATTGTCGATCAGCTGCGGGTCGATATCGACCACGGAGCGGCGCTTGAGATCGGCGATTGATTGACTGACCGCGCCAATAGCGCCTGTCTTGTAGCGCGGCCGGGCCGGATTGACCCGGCTTTCCTGCGCCTCTTCGGCGGCTTTGCCCTCCATCAACCCCTGAAGTACATTCTTGCGTGCCATCATCGCCCCCAAGCCTGCTGGATCAGTTCTTCTATCTCGCTGTTCACCGCGTTGAGACTCTCCATCGCGCGCTCATAGGTGGCGCGGTTGAATTGTCCCTTTTCCACCTCATACAGGGTCTGTTTGGTCAGCCCCGCATCGGAAATGGCGGTGGATTTCAGCACCGTGTGGTTCAATACATTCTCGCCGAACATGGAGCGCATGAAGCTTACCATCTGGTTTTGCGGCCCGTCGCCCGGTTCATATCTCGTTATCAAATAGCGCATCCAGTCATAGGACATGTCGCCGCCCGCCTCGGCCACCACGCCGAGCAGGTTCGAGGTCATCAGCAGGAATTGACACATGGACATCACGTCCAGCATCTGCGGATGCACCGTCACCAGTACCGAGGTCGCGGCCGAAAGCGCCGACATGGTGAGAAAGCCCAGCTGCGGCGGGCAGTCGATCACCACCACGTCATAATCGGTCTCTATTTCAGCCAAAGCAGAGCCTACCCGGGTGAAAAAGAGATTGTCGTCGCGCTGCGCCAGGGCCCGGGGCGTGTCGTGCTCGAATTCCATCAGGTCGAGATTGCCCGGCACCAGGTCGAGATTGGTGAAATAGGTCTTCTGCACCACCTGCGAGAGCGGCACCGGGTCGTCATAGCGGATCGCGTCATAGAGCGTGCCGCCGTCGAGCAGGTCGAATTCCGGCTGGAAACCGTGCAGCGCCGACAGGCTCGCCTGCGGATCGAGGTCGATCCCCAGCACCCGGTAGCCGTCCAGCGCCAGCTTCTGCGCCAGATGGGCCGAAGTGGTGGTCTTGCCCGAACCGCCCTTGAAATTGATCACGGTAATGACCTGAAGGTGATCGCCCTCACGCCGGCCCGGCAGGTAGGTTCCGGGTGATTTAGTGCCTGATTCGAGATATTCGCGCAGGGCCTGGATGTCTTCGGGGCTGTAATAGCGCCGCCCGCCGGCGCGGGTCTCGGGCGAAGGCCCCTTGCCCTCGAGGCTGAGCTTGCGCAGATAGGCGTCCTTTACCCCCAGCAGCTCGGCCACCTCGCCGGAGGTGAACTTGCGCAGGGTGCGCCGCGCATCGGGCGGGAAAAGCTGGGCGCGGTGGGCCTGCAGCCGCTCCGATAGCCGCTCGGCATGATCGCCGATCAGGATGTCAATGCGGGTGCGGTCCTGCGCCATTTCGTGCCCACCATTCTGCCCGTTAACGCGCCGTTTGTTACGGTTTTTCGCGTATTATTCTGTATTTTGCGTATATGAATGGCCGAGTTTTCCGATTCTCGCAAGCAGAATCTCCAACATGTTGCGGTGGGCGCGCAACGGGGCACAAGGCGAAAGGTCAGCCCAGCAGGTCCGTGGCCGGATTGTCGCGGATTTCCACGTCATCGTAATAGCGCTGCGCCTGGGCCAGCGAGCGGTGCAGCGACAGGCGCATCGCCGCCTGGATCGGCGCGCCATCGAGCGCGGCCTGGGTCAGAAAGCCCGAGCGCAACCCGTGGGGCGTGGCGAAACCCCTGGGATAGCCCGCCGCCACGAGGCGCTTCTGCACGATCTGATAGATCCCGTCCGGCGACAGCCGCCGCTCCAGCACATCGTCATTGCGCGTGATCGGGCGAAACAGCGGGCCAGCCTCGATCCCCGCCGCCTCGATCCAGAAGGCCAGCGCCCGCGCCGCCCGCCCCTTGAGCACCAGCCGCGGGGTCTGGCCGCGCGCGGTGGTCTTGGTCTCGGCAAGCGTGAGCCAGACCAAGCCTTCGCGCCCGTAATCCTCAAGCGACACGTCCGCGCGCATCAGGGCAGAAATCTCGCTGCGCCGCCGCCCGCCCGAGGCCCAGCCGAGCATCAGCACCGCCCGATCGCGGATCCCGCGCAGGGAATTGTCGCAACTCGCCAGCATCGCCTCCAGCACCTCGCGGGTGATCGGGTGGGCCGATTTCTCCCTGGCGCGGTGCGGCACGGCGCGGCGCCCCTTCATCCGCGCCTGACGGATCAGGGGCGCCTCGAAGGGCGAGGCGAGATTCTTCATCCGGTGAAAGCTGCGCCAGGAGGAAATGCGCCGGTCCAGCGTCGCCGGCGCGGGGGCGGCGAGGCTCCTGCGCAGGCCGGCGGCGATCAGCGCCGCGCCGGTCCGCCGCGCCGGGTCGTCGGCGGGCAGCTCCGCGAGGTCGCGCGTATGCTCGAGGACGAAGCGCAGCGCCACCGCCTCGCTCTCGGGCCAGGCGAGCGGGGCGGCGAAGGCCGCCTGCTTCCAGGCGGTGATATAGAGCAGGTCGCGCTCATAGGCGCGCAGGGTGTTGGCGGGCGTGCCGCGCAGATAGAGCGCGGTCAACGCTTCGCTGTCGGCGGGCGAAAGGGCGGGAGCGGTGACGCTGGTGAGGAATTCGGCGGCCATGGGGCGAGTCTGCGCCGATTTGCGCGGCGTGGCAAGACAAACATGATAAAGGAATATTATCATGTGTAAAAGGCGCACATCGCACCTGCTCAAGTGCTGCGCATAATGACTAAATTTTGCGCATTAGGGGGGTTCTGCCCATATCATGAAGGGCTATTCGAGAGGCGTGTAACAGGCCGGTTCGAACCGGGGCGTGCAGATCACGAGGAAGACCAGGTCTTCGCTGCCGGTATTGCGGATGCGCTGGGGGTGGTCCGGCGGGATCGTCACGCAGTCGCCCGGGCCGACGGCGAGAGGCGCCTGCGCGCCGTCATCCATCACCCCCGTGCCGCGCTCGATCAGGTAGGTCTCGGCGGTGCCCGCGAGCGCGTGCAGCTCCGTCGTCACCCCCGGCGCCACCCGGCAGCGGGCGAGCGAAAGGCCGGGGCTCGCCGGGTCGTTCAGCACTTCCTTGATATGGCAGCGCTCGCGGGTGAAGAATTCGGGATCGCCATTGGCGGGGATCTTGCGCAGCATGGGGGCCTCTCGTTTTGGCCATTGTGCCGCGCCGAAATCTGGTGTCAAATCCCCCATGGCCAGCGCAAATCTGACAGTAAAGAATGCCCTCCTGGTGACCTGTGACGCGCATCACCGGGTGGTGGAAAATGCCGCCGTGGTGGTCCGCGACGGGCGCTTTGCCTGGATCGGGCCGAGCGGGGAGGCGCCAGAGCATGGTGAGGTGATCGACGCCGGGGGCGCGATCCTGATGCCCGGCCTGATCAACATGCACGCCCATTGCGGCGACAGCCTGTTTCGCGGGCTGGTCGAGGACAAGCCGCTGGAAGCCTGGCTGCAAACGGTGTGGAAGGCCGAGGCGGCTTTGCTGGGCGATCCGCAGATGTGCCGGCTCGGGGCGGAGCTCGGGATTGCCGAGCTGGTCCGCGGCGGCGTGACCAGCGTGATGGACATGTTCTGGCACGAAGAGGCGGGCTTTGCCGCCGCGCGCGCCGCCGGGATCCGCTGGGCCGGCGGGGGCATCTTCTTCGATGGCCCCGGCATGGACGGGCGCGGGCCGGAGGCGCGGCTTGCGCGGGCCAGGGCGCTGTTCGATGCCGGCCACGAATTCTGCGGGGTGTTGCCGCATGGCACCTATACGGTCGGCCCCGATTCGCTCAGCGCGGCCCTTGCGCTCAGTCGCGAGCGGGGCGGGTTCTTCTGCACCCATGCGGCCGAGACGAGGGCCGAACAAGAGACTGTTTCCGCCCGATACGGCAAATCGGTGATCCGCCACCTCGACGATCTCGGCGCGCTCGGGCCGGATGTGGTGCTGGCCCATTGCGTGCATCTGGATGCGGAGGAAATCGCGCTGCTGGCCGAAAGCGGCACCCATGTGGCGCTGAACCCGATGTCCAATCTCAAGCTCGCCTCGGGCTTCGCCCCGGTGCCCGAGATGCAGGCCGCCGGGGTCAATCTCACGCTCGGCACCGATGGCCCCATCAGCGGCAATGACATGGACATGTTCCTGGCCATGCGCCTCACCGCCACCCTGCACAAGGCCACGAGCGGCGATGCGGCCGCCGTGGGGGCGCGCGAGGTGCTGCACATGGCGACGCTGAACGGCGCCCGCGCGCTCGGGGCCGAAGACCGGCTCGGCTCGGTCGAAGTCGGCAAGGAGGCCGATTTCCTGCTGCTCGACCTGCGCGCGCCCCATGCGGCGCCGTTGTTCGACCCGGTTGGCCACATTGTCTATTCTGCCAGCAAGGCAGACGTGCGCGATGTCTTTGTCGCCGGGCGCGCGGTGCTGCGCGGCGGGGCGGTGCAGGGGCTCGACGTGGCCGCCCTGATGGCCCGCGCGCAGGCGCTGGTGCCGCAAATTCGCGCTTCTCTGGAGGAAGAATGAAGGCTGATTTTGGCAAACGCGTTGCAGAGGCATGTGGCTCTGTTCGGGCGGTTAGTGACTTTGTGCCGGAGGTCGCGCTGGTCGCCGGCACGGGCCTTGCCCCGATGCTCGAAGAGATCGAGGTGACCGCGCGCCTGCCTTATGAAGAGATCGCGGGCTTTCCCGTCTCCACCGCGCCGGGCCATGCGGGCGAGCTGATCCTGGGCGAGCTGCGCGGGCGGCGGGTGGTGGCGCAGAGCGGGCGCTTTCACCTTTACGAGGGCTGGAGCGGCGATGACATCGTGCTGCCGGTCTATGTGATGCGCGCGCTCGGGGCCGAGCGCTATGTGGTGACCAATGCCGCAGGCGGGCTGAACCCGGAGCTTGCAGTGGGCAGCGCGGTGGTGATCGCCGATCAGCTGAATTTCACCGGACTGCACCCGCTTGCCGGCCCCAATGACGTGGCGCTCGGGCCCCGCTTTCCCGACATGTCGCGCGCCTATTGCCCGGATCTGCGCGCGGCCGGGGCGCTCGCGCATCTGCCCACGGGGATCTATGCGGCGATTCACGGCCCTGAATTCGAGACCAGCGCCGAGCGGCGCTTTCTCAGCATGGCCGGGGGCGACCTGGTGGGCATGTCCACCGCGCTCGAGGTGATCGCGGCCAATCATGCCGGGATGCGCGTGCTGGGCTTTTCGGTGGTGACCAATTCGGCCACCGGCGGGCCGGACCAGCAGCCCGACACGCTGGAGGAAGTGCTGGAGAGCGCCGCCAGCGGCGCGGTGAGAATGCGCGCCGCGATTGCCGCCATGCTCGATGCGGGGGAGCTGTGATGCTCAGCGGACGGCGTGCCCTGGTCACCGGCGGCTCCGGGCCGATCGGCGCCGCGATTGCCGCGCGGCTGGCAGGTCTGGGGGCCGAAGTGGTGGTGCAATATGGCTCTAACCCACCTGAAAGCGGGCTCAAGGCGGTGCAGGCCGACCTCGCCACGCCGGGCTTCGAAGGCCCGCTTCTGGCGGCGGCCGGGCCGGTGGATATATTGGTCAATTGCGCCGCCGATCAGGCATTGGGGCCGATGGAGGGGATCGCGCCCGGCGAAATGGCGGAAATGCTTGCGGTCAATGTCACCGCGCCGATGCTGCTCGCCCGCGCCTTTGCCGCCCAGGTCAAGGAACGGGGCGCGGTGGTCAATATCTCCTCGATCGAGGCGCAGGCCCCGGCGCCGGGCCATGGCCATTATGCGGCAAGCAAGGCGGCGTTAGAGACACTTACGCGCGCCCAGGCGGTGGCGCTTGCCCCGCGCGTCAGGGTCAATGCGGTGGCGCCCGGCCTGATCGCGCGCCCCGGGATCGAGCAGGCCTGGCCCGAAGGCGTGGCCCGCTGGCGCGCCGCCTGCCCGCTTGGCCGCATGGGCCGGCCCGAGGATGTGGCGGCGGCGGTTGCCTTTCTCGCCGGGCCGGAGGCAGAATGGATCAACGGCGCGGTGCTGGTGGTGGACGGAGGCACCAGCGCGCGCAGCACCTGGTAAGGGGGAGGGAAACATGCTGGGCAACATGATGCAGATGCCGCTGACGATCGGCTCGCTGATCGACCACGCGGCGCGTTACCACGCTTCGGGCGCGGTGGTCTCCACCGAGACCACCGCGCC
>JALWTH010000141.1 GCA_027082975.1 Paracoccaceae bacterium
GGCGAAACCTATCCGGCCGCCGCCGCCAGCGCCCGGTCGAGATCGGCGATCAGGTCGCCCGCGTCCTCGAGCCCGATCGACATGCGCACCACGTTGGGCGCGGCGCCCGCCGCCACCTGCTGCTCGGGGGTGAGCTGGCGGTGGGTGGTCGAGGCCGGGTGGATCACCAGCGAGCGGGTGTCGCCCAGATTGGCCACATGGCTGAAGATTTCCAGCGCCTCGACAAAGCGCAGGCAGGCCTCGTAGCCCCCCTTCAGCGCCACGGTAAACAGCGCGCCCGCGCCCCTGGGGCAGATGCGTGCCACCCGCTCGTGATATGGCGAGCTTTCGAGCCCCGCCCAGGTGACCTCTTCGATTCTCTCATCGGCCTCGAGCCAGGCGGCGACCTTCGCCGCATTGGCCACGTGCTTTTCCATCCTGAGCGAGAGCGTCTCGGTGCCCAGCAGCGTGTAATGGGCCGCCTGCGGGTTCATGGTCATGCCGAGATCGCGCAGCCCCACGGCGATGGCGTGGAAGGTAAAGGCCAGCGGGCCGAAGGTCTCGTGGAACCTGAGCCCGTGATAGGCGGGCTCGGGCGCGCTGAGCGACGGGAACTTGTCGGACGCCGACCAGTCGAAGGTGCCGCTGTCCACCACGACGCCGCCGGTGACGGTGCCGTTGCCGGTGAGATATTTGGTGGTCGAATGCACCACCAGCGTGGCGCCGTGGCGTATCGGGTTGCACAGGTAGGGCGTGGCGGTGGTGTTGTCTACGATCAGCGGCAGGCCGGCGCGCTCGGCAATGGCGGCGATGGCATCGAGATCGGTGATGTAGCCGCCCGGATTGGCGATGGACTCGCAGAAGATCGCGCGGGTGTTGTCGTCGATCGCCGCCTCGATCGCCGCTTCGTCGTCGAAATCCACCAGCCGCGCCTCCCAGCCGAAGCGCTTGATGGTGTGGGTGAACTGGGTGACGGTGCCGCCATAGAGCCGGTTGGAGGCGACCAGATTGCGCCCCGGCCCCATCAGCGCAAACAGCGCCATGATCTGCGCCGCGTGGCCCGACGAGCAGCACACCGCGCCCTGGCCGCCCTCGAGCGTGGCGATGCGCTCCTGCAGCACCGCGACGGTGGGGTTGGTCAGGCGCGAATAGATGTAGCCCACCTCCTGCAGGTTGAACAGCGCCGCCGCGTGGTCGGCATCGCGAAACACATAGGCGGTGGTCTGGTAGATCGGCGTCTGGCGCGCGCCGGTGGCCGGGTCGGGGCGCGCGCCGGCATGGATCTGCAAGGTGTCGAAACCGTAGGCCATGGATGTCTCCCTGTGACTCCCTGAACGATATTGCCGCACGCTATGCGAAGGGCGCGCCCGGGGCAATCGGCGCCGTGCAAAAAGAACGGGGTCCGGCCGCGCGCGCACCGGGCGGGATCGTGTCCGGGCCGCGGGTCGGCGAGCGGGCGGATTTCCGGGCGGCCCCGATTTTTCTGCGAAAAATCGCCTCCCGCCGCGCATGGCCGTCACATTTTCGTCGCCTTTTCCGGTTAACATGCCCTGAACACCATCTTGCCATGAGGCCCCCGGATGCCGCGATTTCCTGCCAGGCTGTTTCTCCTCGCTCTGCTGGCTTTCTGGCCGCTGCTGCCGGCGGGCGCGTTGGCCGGGCAGGGTGCGCAGGGCGCGCAGGGCGGGGGAGGCGCCCCCCGGATCCTGTTCATGGGCGATTCCCTGCTGGCGGTCCATTCGGCCACCGGCAGATCGGTCTCCGATGCCGCCGCCGCGGCGCTGGACGAGCCCGTGGCCGACCATTCCGTTCTGGGCGCGCGGATCCTCTACGGCCTGCCGCTGACCGGCGCCATGGGGCTGCGCATCGGCGCCCAGTTTCGCGGCGGTCCCTGGGACTGGGTGGTGATGAATGGCGGCGGCAACGACCTGTGGCTGGGCTGCGGCTGCAACCGCTGCGACCGGCGCCTTGACAAGCTGATAAGCGCCGACGGTACCGGCGGCAGGATCCCGGAACTGGTCCGGCGCATCCGCGCAACCGGCGCGCGGGTGATCTATCTCGGCTACCTGCGCAGCCCCGGAATGGGCTCGCCGATCGAGAACTGCAAGGACGAAGGCGATGCGCTGGAAGCGCGCATCGCCGCCATGGCCGCACGCGATCCGGGGGTCCAATTCCTGTCCCTGGCCGAACTCGTGCCCTATGGCGACCGCTCCTATCACGCGATCGACATGATCCACCCATCGGTCAAGGCCAGCCGCATCATCGGCCGGATGGTCGCCGATCTGATCCGCGCAAGCGGGGGGCGTTAGGGAGGCGTTCGGGAGGCGTTCGGGGGGCATCCGTCCATCCCGCCCATCCGCTCTGCAATAGAGCCCTTTGCGGCGCAGCGCTTCTTCCCGAAGTGCCATGGCCGGAACCGACCTCGAATGCCATTCCCAAGCGGCAGGAAGACCGCAAGGTCAAGTGGCATTACATCGCCCCAGGCGGGCCGCCCCAGAACGCATTCATCGAAAGCTTCAATGGAAAGCGCCGGGACGAATGCCGCAACGAAACGCTATTCAGCTCACTGGCAAAGGCCCGGGAAAGGCTGGAAGCATGGCAGGAGGCTTACAACACATGCAGATCACATCCGGCGTTGAAAAACCTGACACCGATGGAGTTTGCCGACCGATCCACCATGGACCAGAACCTGAGCCTAACCGATATATGCGGACTCTTCGGCGAGCCGAAGATGGTGGAAGCGCCGATCCGCTGCAAATGGCCGCATTCGAGCAAGGCAGATGCGCGGGAGCCGAAAAGGCGGTTGGCGAACCGATGACGATCGGCCGGCCGCTTGCGCGCCCCGATAGCACGCCCCGAAGGGCTGACGGGTTTTTCTTTGATGCGGGCGGATGGTCCGCTCCCTGTCCCATGCCGGCCTGGGGGGAGGAGGCGCATGACGGGCGAATGGTTCGAATTGCGCGGCGATGCCCCGGGCATCACTCGGCAAGGCTCAGTTCGGATATGCCGCCATCGGGGTCGCGGCGCAGGAAGATCGCCCTGATGCCCCGCGCCCGGGCCAGTTCGGGGCCGGCTTCGGGGCCGGCGACGAGCAGCGCCGTGGCCCAGGCATCGGCCGCCGCCCCGCTGGCGGCGATGACGGTGACCGATGCAAGCTCGTGCAGGCAGGGCAGCCCGGCGCGGCGGTCCATCGTGTGAGAGAGCACGCGGTCCTCGAGGGCGATCCAGTTGCGATAATCGCCCGATGTCGCCACCGCTGCGTCGGCGATCTCGATGAAGCCATGTACGCCGCGGCGTTCGCGGGTCGGGGTTTCCAGCGCGGCCAGCCAGGGGGTGCCGGGAGCGCGCTGCCCGCGGGCGCGCAGGTCGCCGTCGAGGCTGACCAGCCAGTCGCCGACGCCGTGGCGCTCGAGCGCCGCCGCCATCAGGTCGAGCGCATATCCCTTGGCGATGCCGCAGAGATCCAGCGCGGCCGGGGCGCTCTTGCGGATGCGGCGGGTCTCGGGGTCGAGTTCGAGCAGCGCGGCGGCCGGGGGGCGTGCGCCGCCGATCATGGCGGTGATCGCCTCGCGGTCGGGTTCGGCCGGCCCGAAGCCCCAGGCGGAGACCAGATCGCCCAGGCAGATGTCGAACAGCCCGCCCGAAGCCGCGCCGATCTCGAGCCCCAGCCGGACCACCTCGAACAGTTCGGGCGGGACCGGCACCCAGCTGCCAACCGGCGCGCGGTTCAGGCGCATCAGGTCGCTGTCGGGCTTCCAGGTGGACATCTGGGCATCGACCGTTTCGACGGCGCGGGCCAGATCGGCGCGGATCGCCTCGGGATCGGCCCCCGCCGGCAGGCGCAGCTCCGCCTGCCAGCTTGTGCCCATGGTGGGGCCGGAAAGGCGCAGGGTGTCGGCCCCCGCGCCGGGTTCAATAGACGTCTTCGACATAGCGCCCCTCCGCCTTGAGCGTTTCCAGTGACAGGCCGGCCGGGCGCAGCGCTTCGGCCAGGGCGGCCTGCACGCCTTCGGCCATGGCGCGCCCGCCGCAGACCAGGAATTGCGCCCCCTCGGTGGCCATCTGCGCGAGGCGTTCGCCGTCGCGGCGCAGCAGGTCCTGCACATGGAGCCGCTCGCCGATCCGCGAAAACGCCACCGCCAGCGAGGCGAGGCGGCCGCTGCCGCGCCACTGCTCGAGCGCATCGTCATAGAGCAGGTCGGCCTCGGGGTGGCGGGTGCCGAAGTAAAGATGCATCGGCGAGCGGCGGCGATTGGCGCGGATGAAGCCGGCAAGCGGGCCGATCCCGGTTCCGGCGCCGATCAGCACCACCGGGCGGCCGCGCGCCGGGCGGAAGGCGGGATTGGGGCGGATGAAGGCCTGCACGCTGTCGCCGGGCTTCAGCGCATGGAGCTGGCCCGAACACAGCCCGCCCGGGTGTTTCTTGACGCAGATCTCGACGAAGCCGTCGCGGCTCGACGAAGCCAGCGAATAGAACCGCGCGAGCCTGTCGCCCTCGGGCAGGATGCCCAGCAGATCGCCGGCGGAAAAGCGCGGCCAACCGCGCCCCGTCAGGCGCTGCCACGGCCCCGTGCGCGGCAGGGAGAAGCGCAGGATCGCGGTGGGTTCCTGCAGGGCATGGCCGTAGTCGCGGCGCGCGACCAGGGTCAGTTCCTGCGTCTTCGGCAGGTCCGGCTGGTGGGTCAGCGCCAGATCGAGGCCGAGGACCCGGCCCAGTTCGCGGCCCCAGCGGGCGAATTCCTGCGGCGACTGGCGGTCGATGCGCCCGGGGTCGCAAAGGCGCGGCCAGCCGAGATCGTCAAAGGCGCGCTGCACCGTTTCGGCAAAGCCGCAGAAGCGCGCATAGCGACTGTCGCCGAAGCCCAGCACCGCCACCGGCAGCGGGCGCGCGCCGGCCCCGTGGCGCGCCAGCCGCGCCTCGAAGCCGCGGGCCGAGCCGGGGGCATCGCCGTCGCCATAGGTGGCGCTCAGCACGATCAGCCGCTCGGCCCGTTTCCAGCGCCCCGGCTCGAAGGCGGAAAGCGGCGCCACATGCACCCGGTGTCCCGCCTCCTTGAGCGCCCGGCCCAGGGTGGCCGCGAAGCCCCAGCTGCTGCCGCCCTCGCTGCCGACCAGCAGGATCGTGTCGGCCCGGCCGGCCCTGTCGAAGCCGCGCGGCCGGGCCGAGGCGCGGCGGCCGCGCAGCCAGATCGCCAGCCCGGTCACGCTCAGCGCCGCGCCGCCCAGCGAAGACAGGCCCAGCAGCAGGCCGACCAGCCACATACCGCGCCCGGTATGGAGCGCATGGATCAGCGCATCCGCACGCCCGATCGGGCCGAGCGGCTCGAAGGAGAGCATCGCGCCGCTGCCCTGATCGACATAGCCCGTGCCGCGGTCGGTCTCGACGGTAAAGACATCCGTCGCATCGCCCGGATAGGGGAAGCTCAGCACCCGCAGGCGCGCAAGCGGTATGTCGCGCAGCGCCGCCAGCTGCCCCGGGTCGGGGGCGACCTCGCCGCTGACCTCGGCCGGAAAGGCCGGCGCCGGCTCGGCGGCGGGGATCACGCCGAACCCCGTCAGGGTCATCCACAGCCCGGTCGCCGCCGACAGCAGCAGCCCGGCCAGCGCCAGCCGCCCCAGATCCACATGCAGCCGCTGCGAAAGGCTGCCGCGCGCCGGACCGAGAAGCCGCCGCCAGCCGCCCATGCGCCGGGCCAGAAGCGCCACTCCCGAGACCGACAGCAGCAGCATCAGCCCCGCGCCGATACCTGCCGCGATGCGCCCGTCCGAGCCCAGCAGAAGCGCCCGGTGCAGTTCGACCAGCCAGTTCTGCGTCGCCGAGGCGGCGGCATCGCCGAGAACCTCGCCCGTGGCCGGGTCGATCACCCTGGCCGCGGGCGTGAGCCCGGCGAAGTAATAGGCGGTGATCCGGCCCGAAGGCGCGCGCTTGATCTGCTGCACTTCCGGCAGGGCCGCCTTCACCCGGCTGGCCAGTTCGGCAACGCTCATCCCGGGCGGCGTGGGCGGGCTCTGCGCGCTCTCGAGCGCCGGGAAGAGTGACAGCGCGGCCCCCGAGAGCATCAGGACCAGGACAAGGACGGTCGCCGGCAGGGCGATCCAGCGGTGCAACAGGCGCGACATGGCGGGCTCCTCGAATGCGTGTCGAATGCGTGATTGCGGGGCAGGGCTCAGAACGAATAGGCGAAGGACCGGACGTAGCCGCGCCCGGCACGGGCCTTGCCGCTGCCGTCGCGGGTCAGGGGCACGACCACGTCGTTGGGCACTTCGGGCATGTCCTCGGCCGCCGCGTCGATATGCAGCTTGTAGCCCCTGTCGAAGAGCGCATCGTTCAGGTTCAGGTTCAGCTTCAGCGTCCGGCCGGCGCCGAGGGAGGCGCCTGTGATGCCGGCAATCTCGGCGGTATTGCCGCGGGTCGCCCGCATCCAGCCGCGCAGGTGCTTGTAATATTTGGCATTGCCGCCCGCCATCCACAGGCTGCCGACATATTTGCCGCTGGCATCGGTGACATAGATCGCCAGATAGGCGCCCTTGCCGCCATAAGTGTTGAGCTGGGTCGTCAGCGTCACCTGGCGCGCCTCGGCGGCCAGCGGGGTC
>JALWTH010000142.1 GCA_027082975.1 Paracoccaceae bacterium
TCTTCGAGCAGGGCGCGGGCTTCTTCCGGGCGCGCCTCGCCGTGGATCGGCCGCTCCGGCGCATCGCCCAGATGCATGGCCCGGGCTTCGGCGGGGAAATCCGCGCCCACATATTCGCTCTCGGCCTCGATTTTCGCGCGCATCTCGGCCAGCGCCCTTTCGGAGGGGCGTTCGGCCCCGCCAAGGCTGCGCGACGTGCCCAGCTGCGGCGCCATCATGGCCTTTTCCACCGCCGAGATGCCGCAATCGGGGCATTCGACCAGCCCCTTATCATGCAGGGAATCGAAGGCGGCGGCGCTTTTGAACCAGCTTTCGAAGCGGTGGCCGTTCTCACATTTCAGCGCGTAGCGGATCATCCCGGCTCTCCGGTATCTGCATCTGTCGGTGTCGCCCGTGGGCCGTGCGCGGGGCGGGGCGTGGCGCGGGCGCCTCAGGCTCCGCTCGGCGCATCGGGGCGGAAATCCTTGAGGATGCGGCGCAGCTCCGGCTCGGACACCGCCGCCATCGCCGCCTTGCGGCCAAACCACCTGCGCTTGCGCTGGTGCTTCTCCGGGTAATCCTTCAGCAGCTTCTTCACCCGCAGCGGAAATACCGCCACCACGCAGGGCAGGTCATCGCCCTTGTGACTCTTGGAATAGCCGTAAAAGCCCACCACCTGCTCCGACAGCCTGCCCAGAGCGCCGGCCTCTTCGCGCGCCTCGGTGGCGGCGGCGCCGGCGGGGGTCTCGCCATCCATGGGCCAGCCCTTGGGGATGATCCAGCGCCCGGTGCCGCGGCTGGTGATCAGCAGGAACTCCACCTTGCCGTCGCGCAGACGGTAAGGCAGCGCCCCGAACTGGGTGCGCAATTCGCGCTTTGCTTCACCGGCGACCCGGATGGGCCGTTGCTTGATCCTGGCAATCGTCACCTTGCTGCTGCCTCTCGACCTGGCCTTCGGCTTTCCTCGATTTTCTTCTGCGTCCCGCATTTGATAGCGGCTTATGGTTATCGCGAGGTTAAGATAGAGGCTGGTGGGAAAAAATCCAAGCATTTTGCCGGGGTTGACGCCGGACAGGCCCTGCCGGCAGGGACGGGGGCAGAGCGGCGCGGCGGGCGGGCCCCGATTTTTCGCAGAAAAATCGCCGCCGGCCGAAGCCCTGCGCATTTACACGACGCCCCGGCTGGGATAGGCGGGCCCCATGAGCCGCGACGAGATCTCCGAGGCCTTTGCCCATCCGCTTGCGCGCGCGCGTGCCTCTCACCAAGGCCCGCGCCTTCCCGACCGCATCTCGCTCAGAGACCATGTGGTGGAAGTCGAGATCGGCGCCTTTGCCGCCGAGCGCGGGGTGCGCCAGCGGCTGGCCTTCAACCTGGTGGTCGAAGTCACCCCCCCCGAGCGCGACCCGGGCGATGACGTGGACAAGGTGCTTTCCTATGACCGGCTGGTGGAGGCGATCGGCGCCGAGCTGGCCGCGCGCCGCTTCGACCTGCTCGAAACGCTGGCCGAAGGCATCGCCGCGCGCATCCTCGCCCATCCGCTGGCCGAGCGCATCTTCGTGCGCATCGAGAAGCTCGACCAGCGGATGGGCGAGGATG
>JALWTH010000143.1 GCA_027082975.1 Paracoccaceae bacterium
GCGAGCGCCTGCCGGGCCATGACCTTTACGTCACGCTCGAGCCCTGCCCGATGTGCGCCGCCGCGATCTCGGCCGCGCGTATCCGCCGGCTTTACTATGGCGCGGCCGATGCAAAATCCGGCGGCGTGGCCCACGGGGCGCGCGTCTTTGCTCACCCCCAGTGCCACCACGCGCCGGAGGTCTATGACGGGATCGGAGCCGAAGCCGCCGAAGCCCTGCTCAAGGATTTCTTTGCCGCGCGCCGGGCCGGGGAAGGAGCCGGAGAGGGAGCCGGAGAGGGGGCGCCGTGAGCCTCGCCCTCACCATCCTGCCGCTGCTGCTGACCATGGGGGCGGGCTACGCGCTGCGCGTCAGCGGGGCGCTGCCGGCCGAGCAGTGGAGCGGGATCGAGGCGCTGTCCTTCCGCCTGCTGATCCCGGCCTTCCTGATCCGCGCCATCGCCCGGGCCGACCTCTCGGGCGCGGCGATCGGCCCCTTTGCCGTGGCGCTGCTGGCAACGGTGGTGCTGGGCGGGGGCGCGGCGCTGGCGCTCAGGGTGCTCACGCCCCGCGAGCGTCTGGCGGACCCTTCCTTCACCAGCCTGTTTCAGACCACAACCCGCTTCAACGGCCTGATCACGCTCGCTGCCGCCGAACTGCTGCGCGGGCCGGCGGGGATGGTGCTGATCGCGGTGTCCATGGCGGTGCTGATCCCGGTGATCAATATCGGCAATATCGTGGTCATGGCCGCCTTCGGCACCGCGCGGGCGCGCCTTGCAGGCGTGCTTTCCACCATCCTGCGCAACCCGCTGGTGCAGGGCAGCCTGCTGGGGCTGGGGCTCAATCTTTCGGGCCTCGCCCTGCCGGGATTTGTCGATACCACGCTGGAGATGATCGGGCGCGCGGCGCTTGGGGTGGGCGTGCTGGCGGTGGGGGCCGGGGTCAGCCTTGGCCGCGTGGCCCGGCCCGCGCCGCTGGCGCTCCTGGGGCTGCTGCTGCATCCGGGGCTGGTGCTGGCGCTGTTTCTGGGCCTTGCCGCCCTGCTGGGGCTCTCGGGCGACCAGCGCCTGATCGGCGCCCTGCTCTTTGCCACTCCGGCAGCGACCAACGGCTATGTGGTCGCCCGGCAGATGGGCGGGGACGCGCCGCTTTACGCGGATATCCTGACCTTGCAGACCCTGCTATCGCTGCTGCTGTTTGCGCTGCTTTCGCTGCTGCTGGCGCCCTGAGCCCGTGCCCGGCCCCGGGCCTGGTCCCGCACCCGGCCCGCAACGCCCGCCCGGTTAGGCCTTTGCTAACCATCCCCGGCCAGCCTGAGCCCCTCACGGATCGAGGAGCCTTGCCATGCTACATTATCTCTACGCCGACCAGTTGGCGCATTTCCCCCGCCTCGCCGACAGCATGTTTCGCGACCGCGCGCGCCAGTTTCACGACCGCCTCGGCTGGGATGTGCGGGTGGACCGGCGCGGCCATGAGCGCGACGCATACGATGATCTGAACCCGCTCTATGTGATCTGGGAGCGCGAAGACGGGCTGCATGGCGGCTCCATGCGCTTTCTGCCCACCACCGGGCCGGCCATGGTCAACGACCACTTTTCGCACCTGCTCGGCGGCGGGGCGATCCAGAGCCCGCTGATCTGGGAATGCACCCGCTTCTGCCTGTCTCCCGGCGCCGGCCGCGCGACCAGCGCGGCGCTGGCGCTGGGGGCGGGCGAGCTGATGCAGGCCTTTCACCTGCGCCATTATGTGGGGGTGTTTGACGCGCGGATGCAGCGCATCTACCGGCTGATGGGGCTGGAGCCAGAGGTGATCGGCGCCGCCGGCACGGGGCGCGGGCGCATCGCCGTGGGGCTGTGGTCGATGCGCGAAGAGGCCTTTGCCCCCACGCTCGCCCGCCTCGGCCTCACCCGCGCCACCTCGCGCGCCTGGCTGCACCGCTCGCTCGCGCGCCGCCTGCCGCCGGCACGCGAGCCCCTCGCCGCCATTGCCTGAGCCGGCCATACGGCGTAGGCTCGCCCCATGCAGGCGCGCCAGATCACCTATTCCGACGACCAGGCCGAGGCCCATGACCGCGTGGCCGATCTGCTGCGCGGCGCGGGCGTCGATATCGAGGCGGGCGAACTGACCCCGGCAAGCGAGGGCAAGTCGCGCGTGCTGGCGATCATCGGCAAGGCCGGCTCGGGCAAGACCCTGCTGCTCTCGGAGCTTTACAAGGCGCTTGCGGAAATGGGCGTGGAGGTGGTCTCGGGCGATTGGGAGGGCCGCGCGAAGAAGGACCGCCGCACGCTGGCCATCCTCGCCCCCACCAACAAGGCCGCCTCGGTGCTGCGCGCCCACGGGGTGCCGGCCACCACCATCCACCGCATCCTCTACACGCCGGTCTATGACCCGGAATACGAGCAATTCGCCGAATGGCTGGCCGCCGGCGGCACCGGCACCCGCCCCGAGATCGAAGGCCTCACCGAAGCGGCGATGGAGCGGGCGCTCAGCTTTTTCAAGCAGACCAAATCGGTGTTCGGAGCGCTGGCCACGGCCGGCCTGCGCGGCTCCGACTTCATCACCGGCTGGAAGCGGCGCGACGATGGGCTCGATATCGGCTTTGTCGATGAAAGCTCGATGCTGGATGAGCGCCAGCTTGAGGACCTGCGCGAGATCTTCCCGACGCTGGTGCTGTTTGGCGATCCGGCGCAGCTTGCGCCCGTGGGCCAGTCCGGCGAGATGGTGTTTGACTCGCTTCCCGAGGGGCGCAAGTTCTCGCTCTCGCGCATCCACCGGCAGGCGCGGGACAACCCGATCCTCGATCTCGCCCATGCGCTCGGCGACGAAAGCCTCGATTTCAAGGGCTTCGAGCGGCTGGTGGCCGAGGCCGCGCGGGCCGATGAGCGGGTGGTGATGGCCCCGCGGGTGGATGCCGACATGATGGCCCGCTCCCCGGTGCTGGTCTGGCGCAACAAGACCCGCATCCGCCTGATCCATGCCTTTCGCTCGGTCCACGGCGCGCCCGAGCACGAGCTTCTGCCGGGCGAGCCGCTGATTTGCGACGGGATCGAACTGCCGCTGAAGCACCGCAAGAAGCGCATCGACCTCGAAGCGCGCGGGCTGATCAAGGGCGCGCAATGCGTCTATCTCGGCCCCGGCCGCAAGCCGGGCTTTTCGCGCCTGCATGTGATGGCCGCCGAAGAGCCGCAGGTATCGGCCGCCTCGATCATCAAGATCGAGCGCCCCGACGAAGACGAGCCCTTCATCCCCTTTGCCGCCCGCATGGGCGCGGCCTTCCTGCACGGCGCGGCGGTGACGATCCACAAGGCGCAGGGCAGCCAATGGGGCGAAGTGCAGGTCTTTGCCCCCGACCTCTCCGCCGCCGCCTGGGCCGGGCGCGTGGAGGCGGGCATTCCGCTCTGGAAGCGGCTGGCCTATGTGGCGATCACCCGGGCCGAACACCGCCTCCACTGGGTCACCCGCTACGCGCTGGCCCGCCCCCGGCAGCCGCTTTCCACCGACGACCTCCAGGGAGCGCCCTCCACCCTGGCCCTGACCTCACAGAGCGAGCATGACCATGCGTAGCATCCTGATCACCGGCGCTTCCGGCGGCATCGGTCGCGCCACTGCCGAACTCTTCGCCGCCAGGGGCTGGCGCGTGGGGCTGGTCGCCCGGCGCGCGGAAAAGCTCGAGGAAATCGCCGCCGGCATGGAGCGCGGCGAAGCGCTGCCTGCCGACCTCACCGACCCGGCGCAGGTCAGCCGCGCCTTCGCCCGCTTCACCCGGGGCGGGCAGCGCCTCGACGTGCTGTTCAACAATGCCGGCATCTTCACCCCCGCCGCCCCGATCGACGAAGTGAGCCTCGAGAACTGGCACGCGGCCATCGCCATCAACCTCAACGCCATGTTCTACTGCGCCCGCACGGCCTTCGCCCTCATGCGCGCGCAGGCGCCCCAGGGCGGGCGGATCATCAATAACGGCTCGATCTCGGCCCACAGCCCGCGCCCCGGCTCGGTCACCTATACCGCCACCAAACACGCCATTACCGGCCTGACGAAAACCATCTCCCTCGACGGACGTCCCTTCGACATCGCCTGCGGCCAGATCGACATCGGCAATGCCCGCACCGGCCTGCTGCAGGGCATCATCGACAAGGCGGTTGCGGCCGGCGAAGCCCCGCCGCCCACCATGGACGTGCAAGACGTGGCCCGCGCCGTGCTCTACATGGCCGAACTGCCGCCCGAGGCAAACGTGCTGAACATGACCCTCATGGCCACCAGGATGGAGCACGTCGGTCGCGGCTGACGCCACCCTTTCATCTTTCGCCAAATACTCCCGCCGGAGGCCCGATTTTTCGCAGAAAAATCGCCCCGGCCGCACCGTATCAGTGATTGAACACCCGGCTCGGATGCAATTCCCCGGCGCGGTAGATGCCCACCGCCACCGCCTTGCCCTCGAAGGACGCCCAGGCCTCTTCGCCATATTCCACGTCCGAGGCCAGCACCATGCCTGGGTTGCCATGGCT
This sequence comes from Paracoccaceae bacterium, assembly GCA_027082975.1. Lineage (GTDB taxonomy): Bacteria > Pseudomonadota > Alphaproteobacteria > Rhodobacterales > Rhodobacteraceae > JAAEUB01. The sequence continues at coordinate 4,484 of JALWTH010000143.1, forward strand.
GAGGCGGGTTGCGCCTTCGAGCGTGCAGACAAGCTCCGGCAACTCCGCCAGCCCCTCTTCCAGCGGGCGCAGGTAATCATCGAGCGCTTCGGTGCGGGCAAGCTCTTCGATCAGCTCCATGCTCACCCCGTCCTCGGCATCGAACGGCCCCGACCAGGTGCGGCGCAGCGCGCTCACATGGCCGTAGCAGCCCAGCGCCTCGCCCAGGTCGCGGGCGATGGCGCGCACATAGCCGCCCTTGCCGCAGACCATTTCCAGAACCACATGGTCCGCATCGGGCCGCTCCAGCAGGGTCAGTTCCTCGACCCAGAGCGGGCGGGCGGCGATCTCCACATCCTCGCCCCCGCGCGCTAGCCTGTAGGCGCGCTCGCCGTCGATCTTGACCGCGGAGAATTTCGGCGGCACCTGCATGATCTCGCCCCGGAAATCCGCCAGCGCGGCTTCGATTTCCGCGTCGCTCGGGCGCAAGTCGCTCTCGGCGATCACCTCGCCCTCGGCGTCGTCGGTATTGGTGGCCTGCCCGAGCCGCACGGTAAACACATAGGCCTTGAGCGCGTCGGTCACATAGGGCACGGTCTTGGTCGCCTCGCCCAGCGCCACCGCCAGCACTCCGGTCGCTGCCGGGTCCAGCGTGCCCGCATGGCCGGCCTTTTTGGCCTGCAGCGCCCAGCGCACCTTGTTGACCACCGCGTTCGAGGTCCAGCCGGCGGGCTTGTCCACCACCAGCCAGCCGGAAATGTCGCGCCCCTTGCGTTTGCGTGCCATGATTGCCTCGTTTCTGGACGAGCCCGCCTGCTACAGGGGCCGGCGGGCTCAGTCAACCGCCCCGCCAGCCGCTACGGTGGGCCGGTTCAATCCTCTTCCCCGCCTTCGCTACCCGCCTCGATATCCCGACGCACCTCGTCCTGCGCCAGCAGGCGGCGGGTCTCTTCCATCCGGTCAAAGGTCTCGTCGGCGCGAAAGCGCAGCTCCGGGCTGTGGCGCAGCTTGATCGCCTTGCCGATCATCGCCCTGAGCCGGCCCTGCCGGCGGGCCAGCGCCTCGATCGCCTCGCGCTTGTGGGCGCCGCCGAGCGGCAGCACATAGACGGTGGCGATGCGCAGGTCCGGCGAGATGCGCACTTCGCTCACGGTGATCGACATGCGGGCGATGTCGGGGTCGTGCAGCTCGTCCTGCATCAGGATCCGGGCAAGGCTGCGGCGGATCTGCTCGCCGACCCGAAGCTGGCGCTGGGAGGGGCCGGGCGTGGTATCGAAGCGTCTGGAAGCCATGCGGGCGATGTAAGCGCGATTGCCCCGGGTTGCAAGCTTGGCTAAACCGGGGCCAGCAGCGAGAGGAGCGAAGATGAGCGATCTGCCGGGAATTGTGGTGATGGGCGTGTCGGGCCGGATGGGCGGGATGCTGGTGCGCGAGGTGGCGGCAAGCCCGGCGGTGCGGCTGGTGGCGGCGCTGGAGCGGCCGGGGCATGACTGGCTCGGGCGCGATGTGGGCGAGGCGCTGGGGCTCGGAGCACTCGGGGTGGCGGTAAGCGACGACCCGCTCGAGGCCATCGCCGGGGCGCAGGCGGTGCTGGATTTCACCGCGCCCGCGGCCAGCCTGGCCATGGCCGACCTCGCCGCCCAGGCGCGCGCGGTGCATGTGATCGGCACCACCGGCTTTGCGCCGGAAGACCTCGAGCGGCTGAAGCGCGCGGCGCGCCATGCCACCATCGTGCGCGCGGGCAACATGAGCCTCGGGGTCAACCTGCTGGTGCGCCTCACCCGCATGGTGGCCGAGGCGCTGGGCGAGGAGTTTGACATAGAGATCGTCGAGATGCATCACCGCCACAAGGTCGATGCCCCCTCGGGCACGGCGCTGATGCTGGGCGAGGCCGCGGCCGAGGGGCGCGGGGTGGCGCTGGACCGCGTGGCCGACCGGGGGCGCGACGGGCAGACCGGGGCGCGGGTGGCGGGCCATATCGGCTTTGCCGCCCTGCGCGGCGGCGATGTGGTGGGCGAGCATGACGTGATCTTTGCCGGCGAGGGCGAGCGCATCG
>JALWTH010000144.1 GCA_027082975.1 Paracoccaceae bacterium
GCCCAGGGCCTTTGACCCGCATATGCTGGAAGCGCTGGTCTGCCCGGTGACGCATTCCCGGCTGAAATACGATGCCGAGGCGCAGGAGCTGATCTCGGAGGCGGCCGGGCTGGCCTTTCCGATCCGCGGGGGGATTCCGATCATGCTGGCGGACGAGGCGCGCAAGCTGTGATTTCGGATGGCGCAAGCGCCATCCGACCCGCCGGGGGTTTCACCCCCGGACCCCCGAGAGTATTTGAGCCAAGATGAAAGGCCGGGCGATGAGCGATGAATGGCTGTGGATGAGCGCGTCGGATCTGGGGCGCGGGATCGGGGCGGGAGAGATTGACCCGGTCGAGCTTCTCGAGGCCTTTCTGGCGGCGATCCGCGCGCATCCCTTGCAGGAGCGCATCTATGCGCGGCTGACCGAAGAGCGGGCGCGCGCCGAGGCCGAAGCGGCGGCCAAGCGGGCGCGGGCGGGGCATCGGCTGGGGCTGCTCGACGGGGTGCCGATCTCTTGGAAGGACCTTTACGATACGGCTGGCGTGGCGACCGAGGCCGGCAGCAGGCTGCTCGAGGGCCGGGTGCCGGAGGCGGATGCGGAAGTATTGCAGAACGCGACTGCCGCCGGGCTGGTCTGCCTCGGCAAGACGCATATGACCGAGCTGGCCTTTTCCGGCCTGGGGCTCAACCCGGTGACCCAATCGCCCCCTTGCGTGAACGACCCGGAGGCGGTGTCGGGCGGCTCTTCTTCCGGGGCGGCGACCTCGGTGGCCTTCGGGCTGGCGGCGGCGGGGATCGGCTCGGATACGGGCGGCTCGGTGCGCATCCCGGCAGCGTGGAACGATCTTGTGGGGCTCAAGACCACCTCGGGCCGGCTGTCGCTCAAGGGCGTGGTGCCACTGGCGGCGAAGTTCGACACGGTGGGGCCGCTCTGCCGCACGGTCGAGGATGCGGCCGAGCTTCTGGCGGTGCTGGAGGGGGGGAGGGCCGCGGACCTGCGCGGGGCGAGCCTCACCGGGATGCGCTTTTTGATCCTGGAAAACGGGCTGGTGGAAGCGCGCGAGGCCCCGGCGGCGGCCTTTGAGAGCGCGGTGGCGCGGATGGGCCGCGCGGGGGCGAGCTTCGAGCGCGCGCATATTGCCGTGGTGGACGAGGCGATGGCACTTGCCGGCGCGCTTTATACCACCGAGGCCTATGCCACCTGGGCTGACGCGATCGAGGCCGCGCCGGAGAAGATGTATGCGCCGATTCGCCGGCGTTTCGAGACCGGCAGGCAATATAGCGGGGTCGAATATGTGCGCGCCTGGCAGCGGCTTGATGCGATTCGCGAGGAATTTGCCGCGCTGACGGCGGGCTATGATGCGGTGGTGCTGCCTTCTTCGGCGATCCTGCCGCCGAACATGCAGCGGCTGATCGACGATTCGGAATATTTCGTCGCCGAAAACCTGCTGGCGCTCAACAATACCCGCATGGGCAACCTGATGGGCGGGGCCGGGCTGACGATCCCGACCGGCACCCCCTCGGCCGGGCTGATGTTCATCGGCGCGCCGATGGGCGAGGAGCGGCTGCTCAGGATCGGGGCGGCGGCCGAGGCGGCTCTGGCGTAAAAGCCACAGGGCGGGCGCCAAGCCGCGAATCTTGCGGGCTTTTTCTGGACCGGAGGCGCCGGGCGCGCTATTCTGACCTCAAAAGGGGCGCAATGACCCCTGACCCTGAGGCAGATTTGGCAGACCATGCGTAACCCCGAGCGGTTTTCCGCGCTCCCAGACTATGCGTTTCCGCGGCTTCGCCAGCTGCTGGACCGGCACGCGCCGGGGGGCGAGGTGCTGCATATGTCGATCGGCGAGCCCAAACACGCGCCGCCGGGCTGGGTGGGCGAGGTGATTGCCGAGCATGTCGGCCTGTTTCGCCCCTATCCGGCCAATCACGGCATGCCGGAGCTGCTGGAGGCAGCGGGCGGCTATCTGGCGCGGCGCTACGGGGTTTCGCTGGATGCGGACCGGCAGATCATGGCGCTCAATGGCACCCGCGAGGGGCTGTTCAACGCCTGCCTGGCGCTCTGCCCGGAGGAGAGCGCGCACGGGGCGCGGCCGGTGGTGCTGATGCCGAACCCGTTCTATCAGGTCTATGCGGCAGCGGCGCTGGCGGTGGGGGCGGAGCCGGTCTATGTGCCGGCTACCGAGGAAACCGGCTTTCTGCCCGATTACGGCGCGCTGGGGCCGGCGATTCTCAACCGGGTCGAGATCGCCTATCTCTGTTCGCCGTCGAATCCGCAGGGAGCGGTGGCCGGGCGCGATTACTGGGCCGGGCTGATCGCGCTGGGCGAAAAATACGATTTCCGCATTTTCGCCGATGAATGTTACGCCGAGATCTACCGCGATGCCCCGCCGCCCGGCGCGCTGGAAGTCGCTACCGAGGGCGGGGCGGATCCTGAGCGGGTGCTGGCCTTTCACTCCCTTTCCAAGCGCTCGAATCTGGCCGGCCTGCGCGCCGGGTTCGTGGCCGGCGGGCCCGAGAGCATCGCCCGGCTCAGGCACCTGCGCGCCTTTGCCGGGGCGCCGCTGCCCGGCCCGGTGCAGGCAGTGGCGGCACGAGCCTGGGCGGATGACTCGCATGTGGCCGAAAATCGCGCCCTCTATCAGGAGAAATACGCGCTGGCCGACGACCTGCTGGCGGGCGTGCCGGGCTATCGGGGCCCCGAGGCCGGGTTCTTCCTCTGGCTGCCGGTGGAGGATGGCGAGGCCGCGGCGCTCAGGCTCTGGCGCGAGACCGGCGTGCGGGTGCTGCCCGGCGCCTATCTCTCGCGCGATGTGGGCGGGGCCAATCCCGGCGCCGGATATATCAGGGTGGCGATGGTCGCCGAGAAACAGAATATGCAGCGCGGGCTGAAACGGCTCCGCGACTGTCTCTACAAGTGAAGACGAGGTACGGCATGGCTTATCAGACACGCGAACGAGACCCGATTTTCGCAGCGGACACACAAGCGCTGATCGAGCGGCGCGGGCGCGAGATGATCGGCCTTGCGCTGCTGGCGCTGGGGGTGCTGGCGGCGATGCTGATCGGCTCCTACGCCCCGGACGATCCGGGCTGGCTGGCGGCCACGGATGGCGAGGTGCACAACATGCTGGGCCGCATCGGCGCTACGATTGCCTCGCCGCTGATGGTCATCATCGGGCTGGCTTCCTGGGGTTTTGCCATTGCCTTTGCCGGCTGGGGACTGCGCTTTGTCCGCCATGCAGGAGCAGAACGGCTGCTTGCACGCATCGCCTTTGTCCCGATCGCCATCGCCATCGCGGCAATCTATGCCTCGACCCTGCTGCCCAGCGCCGGCTGGACACATTCCTTCGGCATGGGGGGGATGTTTGGCGATACGGTCTCTGGAGCGGTCCTTGGGCTGCTGCCGTTTTCGACCATCGTTTCGCTCAAGATCCTTTCCCTGCTCTCCGGGCTGGCCACCATTGCCGTCGGCCTTTTTGCCCTTGGGTTCACCACGGGCGAAATCAGGCGCATCGGTCGCTTCCTGCTGGTTGGCATCGTCATGCTTTACGCAATGATCGCAAACCTGACCGGGCGTGGAGCGCGCAAGGCAGCCTTGAGCGCGGCTCAAGCGGCAAAGGGAGCGGCGGCTGGCGCCGTGGGCGTGGCCAGGGGCGCGCGTGGACTGCAGGCCCGGCGAGCCGCCCGGCGCGCACTGGAAGAAGGCATACCCATGCCCGAAGCCGAGACCGAGGCGGAAACGAAATCAGAGGCAGAAGCCGGCACAGAGGCCGAATTCGCCGCCCCGCCGCCACTCAATGCCACCCGCGTCCTGCGGGCCGACCCCCTGCCGGGAGGCTCTCAGGAGCTCGCACCGAATGCCCCTCCGGCAAAGGGCGGCCTTTTTGCCCGGATGCCGGGACTGCGCAAACCTGCGACCCCGCCGGAGCTCCATCCCGAACCGGAAGTGAACTCGCCCGAAACGGCCGCCGACGAAATCCCCGAGCATCTGACCGGAGAGGACCGTATCCGCGCCAAGATCGCCCTGGCGCTGAAAAACCGCACCCGCCAGGCGGCCGTCACCCCGAAAGCCGAACCGCCCCTGCACCAGAGCGCCGGCCCCGAGCCGATGATCCTGGATACGACACCGCCGCTGCAGGTCCCCCAGGTCGGGGAGCCGTCGCTGGTCGCCGATGATCCCGCCACCGCCCCCCTGCCGGAGCCGGCCATCGCAACGCGCGCACCCAGCATCCCCGTACCGGAAACCAGCTCCGTGGTGAAACATCCGCCGCGCAAGGCTCCCCGGACTTCGGCGCGCGCCAAGGCCGAGGCACAGCCGGCGTTTCAGTTTGAAGAGGCAGCCGCCGAATACGAGCTTCCGCCCCTTTCCCTGCTGACCAGCCCCGACGCAGTGGAGCGCCACCACCTCTCGGACGAGGCGCTCGAGGCCAATGCCCGAATGCTCGAAACCGTGCTGGACGATTACGGCGTCAAGGGTGAGATCGTCAGCGTACGCCCCGGCCCGGTGGTCACCATGTATGAGCTCGAGCCCGCGCCGGGCCTCAAGGCAAGCCGCGTGATCGGGCTTGCCGACGATATCGCCCGCTCCATGTCGGCGCTCTCGGCGCGGGTCTCCACCGTGCCCGGGCGCAGCATCATCGGCATCGAACTGCCCAACGAAAAGCGCGAAATGGTGCTCCTGCGCGAGATCCTCTCGACCCGCGACTTCGACGACCGCAACATGCGCCTGCCGCTGGCGCTGGGCAAGGATATCGGCGGCGACCCGATCGTGGCCAACCTCGCCCGGATGCCCCACCTGCTGATCGCCGGCACCACCGGCTCGGGCAAGTCGGTGGCGATCAATACCATGATCCTTTCGCTCCTCTACCGGCTCACCCCGGAAGAATGCCGGCTGATCATGATCGACCCCAAGATGCTGGAACTCAGCGTCTATGACGGCATCCCGCACCTGCTCTCGCCCGTCGTGACCGACCCCAAAAAGGCCGTGGTGGCGCTGAAATGGGTGGTGGGCGAGATGGAGGACCGCTACCGCAAGATGTCGAAAATGGGCGTGCGCAATATCGACGGCTACAATGGCAAGGTGCGCGAAACCCTGGCCCGGGGCGAGATGTTCTCGCGCACGGTGCAGACCGGGTTTGACGAGGAGACCGGCGAACCGATCTTCGAGACCGAGGAATTCGCCCCCGAAACCCTGCCCTATATCGTGGTGGTGGTCGATGAAATGGCCGACCTGATGATGGTCGCCGGCAAGGAGATCGAGGCCTGCATCCAGCGCCTGGCGCAGATGGCGCGGGCCTCCGGCATCCACCTGATCATGGCCACCCAGCGCCCCTCGGTGGACGTGATCACCGGCACGATCAAGGCCAATTTCCCGACCCGGATCAGCTTCCAGGTGACCAGCAAGGTGGACAGCCGCACCATCCTCGGCGAGCAGGGGGCCGAGCAGCTTCTGGGCATGGGCGACATGCTCTACATGGCCGGCGGCGCCAAGATCACCCGCGTGCATGGCCCCTTCGTCTCGGATGAGGAGGTGGAGGAAATCGTCAATTATCTCAAGAGCTTCGGCGCGCCGGAATATGTCTCGGGCGTGGTCGAGGGGCCGGACGAGGAGAAAAGCTCCGACATCGACCTGGTGCTGGGCCTGGGCGGCAACACCAATGGCGAAGATGCGCTCTACGATCAGGCCGTGGCGGTGGTGCTCAAGGACCGCAAGGTCTCGACCTCCTATATCCAGCGCAAGCTTTCGATCGGCTACAACAAGGCCGCCAAGCTCGTGGAGCGGATGGAGGAAGAAGGGCTGGTCTCGGCCTCCAACCATGTCGGCAAGCGCGAAATCCTGGTGCCCGAACAGCCCCAGAGCTGACCCTGCCCTGTCAGGCAATAACCGGCCGGCGTTATGCGATACGGGGTGAAACCGGCGCATGAAGCGCCTATGTTGAGGCCATGAAACACATGATCCGCACCCTCGCCGCGCTCGCCTTCGCGCTCATCGCCCTTCCGGCCATCGCCGCCGAAAAGCTCACGCTCGACGAAATCTCCCGCTATATCAACAGCATGAAATCCGTCCAGGCGGAATTCACCCAGATCAATGCCGACGGCACCATCTCCACCGGCAGGATCTTCCTCCGCCGCCCCGGCCGGGCGCGGTTCGAATACGACCCGCCCAGCCAGGCGCTGGTCGTCGCCGGCGGCCAGCAGGTCGCCATCTTCGACGAAAAGTCAAATACCGGCCCCACCCAATATCCGCTCAAGCGCACACCGCTCAATCTGATCCTGGCCCGCAAGGTCGATCTGAACCGCGCCGACATGGTGATCGGCCACAGCTTCGACGGCACCGCCACCACCATCGTCGCCCAGGACCCGGAGCACCCGGAATACGGCTCCATCGCCCTCACCTTCACCGACAGCCCGACCGAGCTGCGCCAATGGGTCATCACCGATGACATCGGCGACCAGACCACGGTCATCCTCGGCCCGCTGGAAAAAGTCGCGCACCTGAACAACAACCTGTTCAACATCGCCCGCGAAACCGAACTGCGGCAGCGCTGAAGCCAGGGGGTCCTCTATCTCCGCCTTTCATCTTTCGCAAAATACTCCCGCCGGAGGCACGATTTTTCTCTCGAAAAATCGCATCCGCAAGACGCCACCTATCGACAACACCAGATCCTACCGACGCCGGCACCCGGCCAGTTGCTGGCGATAGGTTTCGGCCCTGTCCCCCACCTGATTGGCGATGCGCAGGAGCCAGGACTTGCGGCGATAGGTGCCGCGCGCATAGCCGCCGCGGCCTTCGTGATAGGCCAGATACTGGTTGCGCGCATCATCCAGCGCAATGCCAAGCTCTTCATTGCTCCGGGCCATGTACCAGCCCATGAAGTCCGTCGCGTCCCTGATGTCATCGCGCCTGGCCCGGCGCCCGCCCTCGGCGCGCTGATATTCCTCCCAGGTCGCATCCAGCGCCTGGGCATATCCGTAGGCCGAGCTTTGTCGGCCCATGGGGATGACGCCCAGCACATAGCGGATCGGCGTGCGGTTGTTGCCGATGAATTTCGACTCCTGGTAGATGATCGCCATCTGGACGGGGACCGGCACGCCCCACTTGCGCTCGGCGCGCTGCATGGCCTTGAGATATTTCGGGCGCTCCCTGACAATGCTGCACGCATTGTCGAGATTGCGCGGCGCCGAATAGTTTCCGCCGCCGCAGGCCGAAACCAGCAGCAGCAGGATCATGGCGCGAAGGAGTCTGCTCATCTGCCTCTCGCCTGGTATCGTTTTGCAGGAGCATAGCGCAAATCGCCCGGTTTTCAAATGCCCTGCAGGACGAAGATCAGGGTCAGCGGGATCGTCACCACGGACAGCAGCGTGGATACCACGACAAGCCCCGCCACCGCGCCCGCATCGGCCCGGTATTTCTCGGCCAGAAGGTAGGAGGTCACCGCCACCGGCGTGGATATCTGCAGCACCAATACGCCAAAGGGAACCGGCGCCAGACCAAACATCCGCCCCACTCCCCAGGCCACCGCCACCGCAAGGCCCGCGCGCAGCAGCGATATCCGGAACGCCCGGCCCAGCCGCCCCGGCCTGAGCCCAGCAACCGCCACGCCAAGGGTGATCAGCATCAGCGGGATCGCCATCTGCCCGAGCAGCTCCAGCGTATTGGTCAGAAACCGGGGCATGTGCCAGCCCTGCCAGAGAAACAGCCCGCCCGCCAGCGTCGCCAGAACCATCGGCTCGCGCAGCACCCGGGCCGGAGACGCCCCGCCCGAGACCAGCCAGATACCGAGAGTAAAGACGTAGATCGCCGAAATGGCAAAGACCACCACCGCATAGCCGAGTCCCTCTTCGCCAAAGGCGAACAGCGCCAGCGGCAGACCGAGATTGCCGGTATTGCCAAAGATCAGCGGCGCCATATAGGTGCGTGTCTCAAGCCCTGCCAGACGGACAAAGGCCCAGGCGACCAGCGTCATGGCTCCATAGGCGGCAATGGCGGCAAGGCTGACCGCGCTCAGCGCCGCCGGAGCGATTACGCTCTTCTGCAGCGCGGCAAAGACGAGCGCCGGCACGGCAAGATTCATTGCCATACGGGTAACAAACTGAATATCATACGAAAATCCGGATTTCGCCCAAGCGAAACCCACCAGTGCCAGAAGAAATACCGGCGCGACGACCTCAAGCACTGTCAGGAGGATATCCACAGTCTGTTTCCCGAAAAACGCCCCATGCGCATGGACAAATCCCCTGGTTAAGGGATAGTAAGGCGGCAGGGGCTGAAAGATCATGTTGAAGACACGCGCCAAATACAATATCGGGCAAGTCGTCCGCCACCGCAAGCACCCTTTCCGCGGGGTGGTATTCGACGTTGACGCCATCTTTGCCAATACCGAGGAATGGTACAATGCCATCCCCGAAGACAGCCGCCCGGCCAAGGACCAGCCATTTTACCACCTGCTGGCGGAAAACGACCAGAGCTACTATGTGGCCTATGTCTCGGAGCAGAACCTGGTCGCGGATTATTCCGGCGAGCCGATCAACCACCCGGACCTTGAAGAGCTGTTCGGCGATTTTCAGGACGGGCAGTATCCGCTGCAGCTTCAGCTGAACTGAGCGGGCCGGCCGTGCCCGCCCCGCGGCCTCAATAGCCCAGCGCGCAGCCATCCTTTCGCGAATCGGACGCCCCGATCAGGATGCCGCGCGCATGGTCGATGCGGATCAGCTGCCCGCCGCCCAGCGGCGTCTCCGGCACCTCGATCCGGTGGCCCATCTCGGCAAGCCGCGCGGCCACCTCGGCACCATATCCGCGCTCCAGCTTCAGCACCGGACCATCGGAAAAGGAGCGCGGCGCATCCAGAGCGCCTTGCGGCGCCATGGCGAAATCGACCAGATTGCTCATCAGCCGCATATGCCCGGCAGGCTGATAGGCCCCGCCCATCACCCCAAAGGGCATCGTCACCCGCCCGCCTTCGCGAAGCATCGCCGGGATGATCGTGTGCATCGGGCGCTTGCCGCCCCCGGCCTCGTTCGGATGTCCGGGAATCAGGCTGAAACCCGCGCCGCGGTTCTGAAACAGGATGCCGAATTTCTCCGAGACAAGGCCGGAGCCAAAGCTGTGAAACAGCGAACAGATCAGCGAAACCGCCATGCGGTCGCGATCGACCACCGTCAGATAGACGGTTTCCTTGTGGATGTTTTCGGTGGCGGGAGCGACAGGCAGAGCCATGGCGCGCCGCGGGTCGATCAGCGCCGCCAGCCGGGCGGCGGTCCGCTCGTCAAGCATGTGCTCGAGCCGGGCCACATGGTCCGGGTCGGCAAGAAACCTGTCGCGCGCATCATAGGCGAGGCGGGCGGCTTCGGCCTCCAGATGCACCCGCTCGGCACCCTCCGGCTCAAGCGCAGCAAGGTCAAAATGAGCCAGAATATTTGCCATCAGGAGCGCCGTCGCCCCCTGGCCGTTGGGCGGGTGCTCGACCAGTTCGACACCGCGGTAGCGCCCGGAGATCGGCTCGCCGCAGGTGGCCCGGGTGGCGGCGAGATCCTCCAGGCTGTGGCTACCGCCGAGCGCACGCAGGCTGTCGATCAGGTCTTCGGCCACCTCGCCCTGGTAAAAGCCCGCCCGCCCCTCGCGCGCGATGCGGCGCAATACCTCCGCCTGGCGGGGAGCGGCAAAGACATCTCCGACCGCCGGCGCCGCGCCATCCTTCAGGTAGATCTTTTGCGCCCCGGGGCTCAGGAACCCATCGCGCGCGGCAATGGCCCAGTCAAAGGCGGTGCGCTCGGATACCGGCACCCCCTCTTCGGCATGGCGAATCGCCGGCGCCAGGGTCCGGGCCAGTTCCCACCTGCCCCAGTCGCGGGCAAGGGTGCAAAGGCCATCGACCGCGCCGGGCATCGTTACCGCCGCGACGTCGCGGATCGGCATGGCACGGTGCCCGCTTTCCCGAAGCGCTTCGCCATCCAGTCCGGCGGGCGCGCGGCCGGAGCCGTTCAGCGCCACGACGCGCTCCTCGCCCGCCGGCTTGATCAGAGCGAAGCAATCGCCCCCCAGCCCGGTCATCTGCGGCTCGCAGATATTCAGCACCATCGCCGCGGCAATGGCGGCATCGGCCGCATTCCCTCCCTCGCGCAGCACATCAATGGCTACCCTGGACGCGAGCGGGTGAGAGGTGGCGCACATCCCGTTGGCCGCATGAACGGCTGAGCGGCCGGGCCGGTGAAAATCACGCATGGTTTCTCCTGTCGCAAGCCCGCATGAAGCCTATGCGCCTGAGTGCCTGAAGCCAACAATTTCGGGAAAAGTCCTCGACGCCGCGCACTGGGTGGGGGCTGTTGAACGCGGCGCCGAGGGAAGCCTATGCAGCTACCCCTACTGTATCGCCTTTCATTTGGGCCAGTTTTGGAAGCGATTATGGCAATATTGCGGCTTTTCGGACCGCTTCCCCCAAAACGCATCGAATTCGAAACAAATTCGTCCGACCCAGCGTCAACCCGAATCAACCACCTGCATTTCAGCCGCATATCTTTCTGGAGAATCGGGCCTGACCGGATTCACGAAACCGCACGATCCGCACGCATGTGAATGCAGAGCCGGTTCCGGCTGCCGATTCGGCTGAAATCGAGCCGATCCGTCAGGCTGCGGATGAGAAACCAGCCGAATCCCCCCTCCGGCAGATCCTCTACCTCAACATCCAGATCATGTTGCCTGCCTTCGGGTGCCCTGCCGCCTGGCATCTGCACGCCCTCGTCTTCGATAGTGATGACGACCACGGCATCCCTCTTTTCCAGGTGCAGGTCTATCTGACCCTCTGGCCTATCCGCATAGGCATGCTCGATCACGTTGTTTACAGCCTCGGCCAGGACAAGCTCGACACTTCCGAGGAAGCATTCGGGGAACCCGGAATTTGCCAGATACTCCCTCACCTGCCCCAGGGCTGCACGCAGTGCCATTTCATCTGCGGCGAAGGAAAGCGAGAGAGAATCGGTCATTTCTGATTCGCCAAACCCCATGGGACAATGCAACAATTCGAGCGGATCCGGTTCTTCAGGAAGCCTGCACATGATCGGCTTTCAGGACAGCTTCGGCAGAATCGTGAATGGTAAAGACGGTATCCATCCTGGTCAGGCCGAATACCTTTCTGACCGTTGGCGTCAGGCCGGCAAGCTCGAGCCTGCGGGCGGGTGCAGCCTGCTTCATGGCAGCGACCACCGCCCCGAGCCCGGAAGAATCGAGAAACTCGACATTTTTCATGTCCAGCACGATGCGCTCCGGTCCGTCCCCGGTCAGAACCCGCATTTCATCCTTGAAGCGAATCGCCACGGCCGCATCCAGCCTGGCCCCGTTCGCTTCGATCAGGCGGGTTCCGTTCACATCCTTGTGGGTGAGTTCCATTCCAGTTCACTCCAGCTTGCTGCCATTCGGGTACAGGGTAATCCCTTGTTGTTACCAATTGGTAAGCACGAGCGAGAAATCCCGGAATGTCGGCTCTTTCCACAGGAAAGCAAGCGCCCTTTCTTAGTCCATCAAGGGGGAGCAGATACGATCACGCCGTCTCGATAGACTACAGATTCATTGACATGTTTGCAGCATATGCGCTCAGATGCCGGCAGCCGCTCACGCCACCGGCACCCCGCAATTTCGGGCCGGAAAGAATCGCTGCATGTTGGAGACGCCTTTCACGACAAACTGCCCGACAATCGTGGTCTCCGGCCTGGCCAAAGTCCGAATCACGCACCGAATGTCCGCAACGATGTCCGGCTGTCTCACCGCCCCCCCGACCCTCAGCCAAGGAGCACGACCATGCCCGATTTCCCCACCTCCACCCGCGTGGTGATCATCGGCGGCGGTGTCGTCGGCACTTCGGCGCTGTATCATCTGGCGCTGAAGGGCGTGACCGACACGGTGCTGCTGGAAAAGAACGAGCTGACAGCCGGCTCCACCTGGCACGCGGCGGGCAATGTGCCGACTTTCTCCACCTCCTGGTCGATCATGCACATGCAGCGCTATTCGACCGAGCTCTATGCGCGGCTGGGCGCTGAGGCGGGCTATCCGATCAATTACCACGTCACCGGCTCGATCCGGCTCGCGCATAGCCGCGAACGCATGCAGGAATTCCTGCGCGCGCGCGGCATGGGGCTGTATCAGGGCATGGATATCGAGGTGCTGGACCCGCAGGAGACCCGGGCGCGTTATCCGTTTCTGGAGACCCACGATCTCGCCGGCTCGCTCTATGACCCCAATGACGGCGATATCGACCCGGCGCAGCTCACGCAGGCGCTGGCCAGGGGAGCGCGGGAGCGGGGCGCGACGATCCTGCGCTTTACGCCCGCGACCGGGCTGGACCGGGTGGGCGACAAGTGGATCATCCAGACCGACAAGGGCAATATCGAGTGCGATATCGTGGTTAACGCCGCCGGCTACCATGCCAGGCGCGTGGGCGCGTGGTTCAAGCCCTTTGGCGGGCGCGATGTGCCGATGATGGTGATGAGCCATCAGTACCTGCTCAGCGAAGAGATACCGGAACTGGCCGAGTGGAGTGCGCGCGTTGGCCACAAGCTGCCGCTCTTGCGCGATGTGGATACGTCCTACTACCTGCGCCAGGAAAAGAACGGCTTCAACCTCGGCCCGTACGAGCGCAATTGCAAGGCGCATTGGGCCACGCCGGACGACCCGATGCCGGACGATTTCAGCTTTCAGCTTTTCCCCGATGACCTCGACCGGCTGGAAGACTACATCACCGACGCCATGGCGCGGGTGCCGCTCCTGGGCCGGGCGGGGATCCGGAAGGTGATCAACGGGCCGATCCCCTACACGCCCGACGGCAACCCGCTGATCGGCCCCATGCCCGGCGTGCAGAACGCCTACGAAGCCTGCGTCTTTACCTTTGGCATCGCCCAGGGCGGCGGCGCGGGCAAGGTGCTGGCCGAATGGGTGGCCGATGGGGTGACCGAATGGGACATGTGGTCGTGCGACCCGCGCCGCTTCACCGACTACACCGACGAGGCCTATTGCATCGCCAAGGGCAAGGAAGTGTACGGGCACGAATACGCCATGCATTTCCCCCGCCACGAATGGCCCGCCGGGCGGCCGAAAAAGGTCTCGCCCCTGCATGACAGGCTGGCCGGGCTTGGCGCGCAGTTTGGCGCCTATAACGGCTGGGAGCGGGCCAACTGGTTTGCCCGGCCGGGAGATGACACTTCCGAGGCCGCCACCCAGACCTGGAGCCGCAACGGCCCGTGGGAGGCACGCATCCGCGAGGAATGCGAGGCGGTGCGCGACGGGGTGGGCGTGCTGGACCTGCCGGGCTTCTCGCGCTTTACCGTCTCGGGCGAGGGCGCGGCGGACTGGCTGGACGGGCTGATCGCCGGCAACCTGCCCAGGGTCGATCGCATGAGCCTGGGCTATTTCCCCGACCGGCGCGGGCGGATCGTCACCGAGATGTCGATCATCCGCCATGACGACGACCTGTTCGGCCTGATCACCTCCGCGGCGGCGCAATGGCATGACCGGGAGCTTCTGCGCGACGCGCTGCCGCTGGACGGCTCGATCGAGCTCTATGACGACACGGCGGATACCGGCTGCCTGATCGTCACCGGACCGAAGGCGCGCGACCTGCTGGCGCCGATCACCGATGCGGACCTGACCCTGCTATGGCTCTCGCATCAGGTGGCCAGGGTGGCGGGCAGGCATGTGCTGCTGCTCAGGGTCAGCTATGCCGGAGAGCTGGGCTGGGAGATCCACGCCGATAATGCGGATATGCCGGAGATTTACGAAGCAGTGCTGGCGGGCGGCGCCCGGCCCTTTGGCATGTATGCGCTGGACCGGCTGCGGCTGGAAAAGGGCTATCGCGCGTGGAAACAGGACCTGTCCAGCGACTACACCCTGCTGGAGGCCGGGCTGCACAGGTTTGTCCGCCTGTCCAAGCCGGCCGACTTCCCCGGCAAGGAGGCGCTCAGGGCGGAGTTCCGGCGCGGGCCGGCCAAGTCGTTCGTGACCCTGATCGTGGATGCGGGCGAGGCGGATGCGCCCTACATGTCCACGCTCTGGCATGACGGCAGGATCGTGGGCGAGACCACTTCGGGCGGCTGGGGCTACCGGGTCAATGCCTCGATCGCGCTGGGCATGGTGCGTGCCGATCTGGCAGTGCCGGGCACGGCGCTGGAAGTGGAGATTTTCGGCGAGCGGCGGCGGGCGGTGGTGCAGGAAGATGCACCCCTGTGGGATCCGAAAAACGAGCGGATTCGCGCCTGAGGGATTGCGCCCGGCTCACGCCAGAATAACCACAGGGGTTTCGCAGCCTTTGTGCGCTCCCCGGCTCCACGGTCTGACCCTCCGCCGCGTGTATGATAGAGATAACAGGGTGGCGGATAACCGACCGGGCAAGTGCCGGATATCTCGGATTTTCTCTGGAACAGCCTGACGGCACGGGATATGGGGCTGGAGAGCAGGAGAAAACACATGACCACCCCGCAAACCAATCAGGACACACCGCGCGGCCTTGCCTTTGCGGTTTCGGCCTATCTGCTGTGGGGGATGCTGCCATTTTACCTCAAGGCTCTGTCGGACATCCCGCCGCTGGAAGTGCTGGCGCATCGGGTGATCTGGTCGGTGCCGGTGGCGGGGCTGCTGCTGGTGGCGCTGGGGCGCACGCGGGATCTGGGCGCGGCGGCGCGCGATCCGCGGATGCTCGCCATGGCAGCGCTGACCGCGGCGCTGGTGGGCATCAACTGGGGCATTTACGTCTGGTCGATCAGCAACGACCACGCGCTGGACGCCGCGCTCGGCTATTACATCAACCCGCTGTTTTCGGTCGCCCTTGGCGCGGCTCTGCTGGGCGAGCGACTGACACGGCTGCAATGGCTCGCCATCGCCCTGGCGGCCGCGGCGGTGCTGACGCTCACCATCGCCGCCGGGCGCCTGCCCTGGGTCGCGGTGGGGCTGACGCTCTCCTGGGGGTTTTACGCCTTTTTCAAGAAATCCCTGCCGATCGGGCCCAATCAGGGCTTTCTGCTGGAAGTGCTGATCCTGCTGATCCCCGCGCTTGGCTGGCTCGGCTGGCTGACGGGTCAGGGGCAGAACCACTTTTTCGACAGTGCCGCCAATGCCTGGCTGCTGGTGGGCACCGGCGCGGTGACGGCGGTGCCGCTGATCCTTTATGCCAATGGCGCCAAGGGCCTGCGGCTCTCGACCATCGGCATCCTGCAATATATCGCGCCGACGATGATCTTTCTGATCGCGGTCTTTGCCTTTGGCGAGCCGTTTGGCACGGCGCGGGCGATTGCCTTTCCGATGATCTGGGCGGCGCTGGTGCTCTATTCGGCCTCACTGCTCCACGAGCGCAGGAAAAAGGGCGAAGCCTGATCCGGCCCCGCCCCTTTCGCTCACACGGCAAACCGGGCTATTCGTCCTCTTCCTCGTCCGCCTCGCCCAGAAGGGCGGCGACCTTCAGCGCCAGCTGCTTGTAGAAAGCGGCGTGCGGGCCATCGGGCTCGGCGACGATCAGCGGCTTGCCGGCATCGGAATTTTCGCGGATCGACATGTGCAGCGGCACCTTGCCGAGGAACATCACGCCCAAGCGCCGCGCATCCGCCTCCGCCCCGCCGGAGCCGAAAATATCGCTGGTCTCGCCGCAATGGGGGCAGACGAAGGAGGACATGTTCTCGACGATGCCGAGGATCGGCACATCCACATCCTTGAACATCTTGAGCCCCTTGCGGGCATCGACAAGGGCCAGATCCTGCGGGGTCGAGACGATCACCGCGCCCGAAAGCGGGGTCTGCTGGGCCATGGTAAGCTGCGCATCGCCCGTGCCCGGCGGCATGTCGAGGATCAGGAAATCAAGCTCGCCCCATTCCACCTCGCGAGTGAGCTGCATCAGCGCCGAAACCACCATCGGCCCGCGCCAGATCACCGGCGCTTCCTCGTCCATGAGAAAGCCCATCGACATGACCTTCATGCCGTATTTCTCGATCGGCACCACCTTGTCGTTTTCGATCGCCGGGCGCTCGGTGATGTCGAGCAGGCGCGGGATCGAGGGGCCGTAGATATCGGCATCGAGAAGGCCGACCTTGAAGCCCAGCGCGCGCAGGGTGGCGGCGAGATTCACCGAGGTGGTGGACTTGCCCACGCCCCCCTTGCCCGAAGCCACGGCGACGATGTGCTTGATGCCGGGAATGGCCGCCTGGGCGGGGCGCATGTCGGGGCCGGGCACGCCCGGGTTCTTCGGCGGGGCCTTGCGCGCCTTCATCGCCGCATCGGCATCGGCCTGGGTCGGCGCCTCGACCGCCACCGCTCCCCCGGCTTCGGCACTCACCCCGGATTCGGCGGTCAGCACCACCAGCAGGTTTTCGATGCCATCGATATTGTCTTTCAGGGTCTTTTCGATATCGGCCTTGAGCTTCTGAAGATCGCCCATATTGTCGGGCGGCACGTTGACCGTGACCACGACCTTGCTGCCATCCACGGCGATATCCTTGGCCGAGACCAGCCCGGCCTCGACGATATTGCCCTTGATTCCGTCCATTTCCACCTGCGCGAGATGCGCGAGAATGCGGGTTTTCATCGGTCTTTCCTCCGGGTCAGCACGGCCTCAGCCGCGCGCAGAATACATGCCGACCACATGCTCGGCCTCGGCGAAGAACAGCCAGCGGCCGGCGGCGACGCCGATCACATGGGAAGCCACCGCCAGCAGGATCACCGGCGTGGTGGCCGGGAGCAGCAGCAGTATCAGCGCCGGCAGCACGCCGATCAGGATGGTGGCAATGGCGCGCAGCTTGTGGGCGTGCTTGCGGCCGATCAGGTGCACCATTTCATCCATCACATAGGAGCGCGCGGTGTGGCCGCTCTCGAGCATCCGCACCTTGCCGAAGCGGCCAAGGCCCGTCGCGGTGCCCTTGTCGGTGGCAAGGGTCGCGTATTTCTTGTCGCCCGCCATCCAGGTGATGATCTGCAGCACCGTCACCGCGAGGATCAGCCAGCCGGCAATGCGCGCCTCGCCCGCCAGCAGCGCCCCGCCGGCAATGGCATAAAGCTCGAACAGCACCGGGATCAGCGGAAACATGTTCCAGCGCGGCACGGTCTTGAGCTGGGCATACATCATCGAGGTGGTGAACACCGTGATCACCGCAAACAGCGTGCCAAGATTGCCCAGAAGCGGCCAGGTGACGCCGAGGAAGATCTTGCCGATGGCGAAGGGAGCAAAGGTGAACAGCGTCACCACCGCCATGATGCCCTCGCGCGAAAGCCACGAGGTGCGCCACTGGGAGAAGGCATAGATCGCGTTCTTCGGATTGCCCAGGTGGAAGGTCGAGGCGATGAGGCCCACAACACTCAGCGCATAGGCCACGAAGAACCAGGCAAAGGCGGGTATGCCGGTCACGTCGGGCGTGCCCAGCCCCAGCCACATGAACAGGCCAAAGCCCAGACCACTCAGCGTGGTGAAGATGATAACGGAAGGAGCCGGATGCATCAGAGTTTCTCCAGAGCTTTGTCAAGCCACCCGAGGAAGCCCTTGGCCTCCGTGGCAACGGGTTTCAGTTCGGCCGCGTCGCGACCCATGCGGTCCCTGGGGCGCGGGGCGAGGTAGGTATTGACCGGGCGCGTGCCCTGCTCGGGCATCAGGTCCACGGTCTCGCGGCTGGCGACCAGCTTCGAAACGTCGCTGTCGGGATCGCCCAGATCGCCAAAGTGGCGCGCACCCGCCGGACAGGTGCGCACGCAGGCGGGCAGGCGGTCTTCTTCCGGCAGGTTCTCGTTGTAGATCCGGTCCACGCAGAGCGTGCATTTCTTCATCACACCGGCGAGCTGGTCGAGCTCGCGCGCGCCATAGGGGCAGGCCCAGGCGCAGAGCCCGCAGCCGATGCAGCGGTCTTCGTTGACCAGCACGATGCCATCCTCGCTGCGCTTGTAGCTCGCGCCGGTGGGGCAGACGGTGACACAGGGCGCATCCTCGCAATGCAGGCAGGAGCGCGGGAAGTGGACGGTCTGCGCCGCACCGCCACCCTCGGGCGTGACCTCGTAGCTGAACACGCGGTTCAGGAAGGTGCCCGAGGGGTCGGCCCCGTAAGGGTCGATATCCGAGAGCGGCGCGCCGTAATTCTGCGTGTTCCAGCCCTTGCAGGCGGTCACGCAGCCATGGCAGCCCACACAGGTATCAAGGTCGATCACCAGCCCCAGCTTCTTCCGGGTCGTTTTCGGTAGTGCCGTCATTATTTCTTCCTCGCCCAGACTTTCGGCCCCTTGCCCACCGGAGACTTGATCGGCGGCAGGGACGGTTGGCTTTCGGCCGGTTTGGGAACCGCCTTTTCGATCTTCACCCGCAGGTCGAACCAGGCCGCCTGGCCGGTGACCGGGTCGCTGTTGGCCCAGCGCAGCCCGTCGCCCTTGGGCGGCTGAAGCTCGTGGATGATGTGGTTGAGCAGAAAGCCCTGGGTGGCTTCCGGCGCGCCCTCGTCGAGCGCCCAGGCGCCCTTGCGCTTGCCGATGGCGTTCCAGGTCCAGACGGTACTGTCATTGAGCCCCGCATGCAGGGCGACCGGCACGGTGATCGAGCCATGGGCGCTGGTGACCCTGGCATAATCGCCTTCTTCGAAGCCGTTTTCCTCCCAGATCTTCTTCGGCAAATAGAGGTAATTCTTGCCCGTAATCTGGCGCAGCCAGGCGTTTTGCGTGCCCCAGGAGTGATACATGTGCATCGGCCGCTGGGTCAGGGCGTGGACGGGGTATTCGCTCACGTCCACATTCTCGTCCTCGAACGGCGCATACCAGAGCGGCAGCGGATCCATGGTGCGCTTGAGGCGCGCGCGCAGGTGCTCGGGCGGCTGGATGTCGCCGATCCCTTCCGCTGCCGCCTGCATCTTGCGCAGGGGCTCGGAATAGAGGCTGAACACATAGGGCGCGGGCGCATCGACCAGCCCGATCTCTACCGCCCAATCCTGATAGGCCTTGTTCCACGGCTTGTAGAACTGCGCCTCTTCCGGGATATGGCCGATCCAGAAGCCGCCATTGTCGATATAGCGCTGAAGCTGATCCGGGTTCGGCTCGCCGCGCCCGTGGCTCTCGCCATCCTTGCCGCGCCAGCCCGCAAGCGGGCCCACACCGGGGCGGCGCTCGTGGTTGACGATGTAATCGGCGTAATCCTCGTAGATCGCGTTGCCCTCTTCATCGACCATGCCGGGCAGGCCCAGCTTGACGCCAAGCTGGATCAGCACGGTCTGGAAGCCGCGCACGTCGCGGTCGGGCTCCACCACCGGCCAGCGGATCGAATCCGCCGCCGCCTCGGCCTCGCAGATCGGGCGATCCAGCAGGCTGATACAGTCGTGGCGCTCCAGATAGGTGGTGTCGGGCAGGATCAGGTCGGCATAGGCGACCATCTCCGACGAATAGCTGTCCGCATAGATGATATGCGGAATCACATATTCGCCGTTCTCATCCTTGGCCGCCAGCATTTCGGCGGTCTTCGCCGCGTTCATCGACGAATTCCACGCCATGTTGGCCATGAACATGAACAGGGTGTCGATCTTGTAGGGATCGCCCGCGTAAGCGTTGGAAATCACCATGTGCATCAGGCCGTGGGCGGAAAACGGGTTTTCCCAGGTAAAGGCCTTGTCGATGCGCTTGGGCGAGCCGTCCTCGTTGATCAGCAGATGCTCCGGGCCGAGCGGGTAGCCCAGATGCGGGCCATCGAGCGGCTTGCCGGGCCGGGCGCCCGCATGGGGCTTGGGGTGGCCCTCGACCGGCTTGGGGTAAGGCGGCTTGAAGCGGAAGCCGCCGGGCACCTCGACGCTGCCCAGCATGATCTGCAGCACATGCAGGGCACGGGCGGTCTGAAAGCCGTTGGAATGCGCGCTGATCCCGCGCATGGCGTGCATCGAGACCGGGCGGCCGATCATGCGCTCGTGCTTCTGGCCCTTCCAGTCGGTCCAGGGCTGCTCGATCACGATCTCTTCTTCAAAGGCTACCCGCGCCATCTCGGCGGCCAGCGCGCGGATGCGCTCGGCGCTGATCCCGCAGCGCTCGGCCACGGCATCGGGGGAATATTCATCCGACAGGTAGCGCTCGGCCATCAGCTGCATGACGGTGCGGTGGGTCACGCCATTGACCGTATGGCTCGCCGCGAGGTCGGGCATCACGCCCTTCTTGTCGTAAGGCGCGAGCTTGCCGGTGGCGCGGTCGATCACCTGCGGGGTGCCGTCCTCATCGCGCAGGAACAGGCCGCGCGCCTCGCTCTCGGGGTCTTCGTTGACGAGGAAGCCGGCATTGGTGTAGCGGGCCAGATATTCCACGTCGATCTTGCCCGCGCGCATCAGCTCATGCACCAGCGCGAGGATGAACAGCCCGTCGGTGCCAGGCGTGATGCCATACCAGTCATCGGCCACCGCATTGTAGCCCGAGCGGATCGGGTTCACCCCCACGATCCGCCCACCATTGGCCTTGACCTTGCCGATGCCGATCTTGATCGGGTTGCTGTCATGGTCCTCGGCCACGCCGAACAGAACGAACAGCTTCGTGCGGTCCCAGTCCGGCTGGCCGAACTCCCAGAACGCCCCGCCCATCGTGTAGATGCCGCCCGCGGCCATGTTGACCGAGCAGAAGCCGCCATGGGCCGCGTAATTGGGCGTGCCGAAATTCTGCGCCCACCAGCCGGTGAAGCTCTGGCTCTGATCGCGCCCGGTGAAGAAGGCGAGCTTCTTCGGGTCGCTCTCGCGGATCGGCTTCAGCCAGCTCACGGCAATGTCGAGCGCCTCTTCCCAGCTGATTTCCTCGAACTCGCCCGAGCCGCGCTCGCCCACCCGCTTCATCGGCGCGCGCAGGCGCGAGGGCGCGAGATGCTGCATGATCCCCGAAGAGCCCTTGCCGCAAAGCACGCCCTGATTGACCGGATGGTCGCGGTTGCCCTCGATATAGACCACCTCGCCCCCCTTCAGATGCACGTTGATGCCGCAGCGGCAGGCGCACATGTAGCAGGTGGTCTTGCGGATCTCGTCCGATACGGGCGGCGAGGTGTCTATCTGGATGTTTTCGGGTCGTGTCATGCTTCCTGCACCATTATTCTCGGATCGTTATGTGTGAATGTGACAGCGCGGCCAATTCCCCGAGGGACTTTCGGCCGTGCCATGTGGACGGGTCAGTTCACTTCGCTATCGCTGCATTTCTGGGGGCAGTAGAGGCCGTAGAGGGTCTCGATCAACGCTTCCACCTCGTGCGAGGAAAGCGAATAATAGACCGACTGCGCCTCGCGCCGTGCCTTCACCAGACGCTCGCCGCGCAGCTTGGCCAGCTGCTGGCTCACGGTCGACTGGCCCAGCCCGGTTGCTTCCTGCAATTGGTGAACGGAGTGCTCTCCCTCCCCCAATTTGCACAGAATCAGCAGCCTTTTCTGATTCGAAAGCACCCGCAAAAGCTCGCTGGCTTTCTCGGCCGTTTCGCTCATTTCGTCATGCGTCATTTCCATTATTCAGGAAAACTCCCATGTTTTCAGCATATTGCCAGTCTCAGCCCGGCTGCCCCATATGGTCAACCATTTGTGTTTCAGTCTCTACTTGACGTTCGGCATTTTGTATTTAAAAATCACAATAGTCAAATAAATGTCAAACGCAGCGCAACGGGAGGAAGAATCGTGCTCGATTCATCGGACAACACTAAGAAAATGTCGATCATTGTCACCAAGGGCACGCTGGACTGGGCCTACCCTCCCTTCATTCTCGGCACCACCGCTGCGGCAATGGATGTGGAAGTGACCATGTTCTTCACCTTCTACGGCCTGCAACTGCTGAAGAAGGACTTGGACCTGAAGATCTCGACGCTCGGTAACCCGGCCATGGAAATGCCGATGATGGGCATGCACATGAAGATGCCGAACATCGTCTCGGCCATCCCCGGGGTGGACCGCATGGCCACCACGATGATGAAGAACCTGATCAAGAAGAAGGGCGTGGCCTCGATCCCCGATCTGCGCGAAGCCGCCATTGAGAGCGACATCAAGATGGTCGCCTGCCAGATGACGCTGGACCTGTTCGAACTGGAGCAGAAGGACCTGATCGACGGCATCACGCTCGGCGGCGCGGCGACCTACATGGAAGGCGCGCTCGAATCCGACATCAACCTCTATATCTAACCCGGACCAACAGAAGGTAATACACTTATGGCCGACCAAACTCTCGACGCAAAGGGGCTGAACTGCCCGCTGCCGATCCTCAAAGCCAAGAAGGCCCTGAAGGGGATGCAGGCGGGTCAGGTGCTCGAAGTGCTCTCGACCGATCCCGGCTCGGTGGCCGACTTCGCCGCGTTCTGCAACCAGACCGGCAACGAGCTGCTGAAGTCCGAGACCGCGGGCGACGTCTATACGTTCGAGATCAAGAAGACCTGAGGTCTCCTGCTCGAGAAACGAACAGCCCCGCTCTCGCAGCGGGGCTTTTTCGTGACTCAGCCGACCGGCTTGCGGTGGCGCACGAAATCGACGAAATCGCCGACCCAGGGCAGCGCCCTGCTGCTGCGCAGGTGGATGAAGCCGGCGAGCGCATTGTGGATCAGCACCCCGTCATGGGCGCCGTCGATCCCGTGGCCACGGGTGATTTCGCGGGCGAATTTCTGGCCGGGGGCCAGATTTTCGAGCCGCGCATAGTGGAATTCATGCGCCTTTTGCGCCGCGCTCCTGCCCCAGGGGTGGGAGGGCATGTCGCAATAGCCCGCATAGCCCCGGCCCTGCGGGCGCTTGTGCATCACCGCATCGGCCTCGATCACCCCGACCATATCGCCCGCCAGATCGCCGTGGCGGATCGAGCGGCACAGATACATGAGCCCGCCGCATTCGGCATATGTGGGCAGGCCAGCCTCGATCCGCGCGCGGATATCGGCGCGCAGGGGGGCGTTGGCGGCAAGCTCGCCGATGAACATTTCCGGGAAGCCGCCGCCGATGAACAGCCCGCCGATATCCGGCGGCAGGGCCCGGTCCGTGAGCGCGTTGAACGGCACCAGCTCGGCCCCGGCGGCGGCAAAGGCTTCGAGGTCGTCCGGATAGTAGAAGCCGAAGGCCCGGTCGCGGGCGATGGCGATGCGCAGATCCGGCGCCGGCGCTGGGGGGCTGGCC
>JALWTH010000145.1 GCA_027082975.1 Paracoccaceae bacterium
ATTCCAGCCCATTTGCCGCCACATTTGCCCGCGCCACTTCCACCGCCACTTCGTCGATATCGCTGGCGAGGATCGGCGCCGCCTCGGGCCAGAGGCGCGCAGCCCCCATGGCCAGCACCGCGGTGCCGCAGCCGATATCGGCCACGCGCTCGGGGGCAAAGCCCGTGGCCGCCAGCCGGTCCAGCGCTTCGAGACAGCCCCGGGTGGTGCCGTGATGGCCGGTGCCGAAGGCCATGCTGGCCTCGATCAAGAGGCCGATGCGCCCCTCGGGCAGCTTGTCGGCATCGTGGCTTCCGTAAACGAAGAACCGCCCGGCCTCGACCGGCGCCAGCTCGCGCCTGACCTCGGCCACCCAGTCCTTTTCCGGCAGTTCCGAGACGACGAAATCCGCCGCGCCATGAAGCGCCGCCAGCAGCGCCAGCCCGGCAATGTCGGGCGCCTCGGTGAAATAGCCGCCCACTTCCCAGAGCCCCGAGCCGTCTTCAAGCTCAAAGACGCCGATCCCGGTAGGCGCGGGGCTGAGCCGCTCCATCGCCTCGCCCAGCGCCTCGGCCTTGTCCTGCCCTTCAAGGGTGGTCAATGCGGTCCATGTGGTCATCTTGCGGCCTCCAGCCGGGTGCGCAGCGCCTCCATCGCCGCCGCGTCTTCCGCGCTCAGCGCCGCGCCCCGGGCGCGAAACAGCACCGCCTGCGAGCGCAGGATCGGCGCGCCGGCCAGCACCTTGAGGTGATTGGCGCGCAGGGTCTCGCCGGTGGAGGTGATATCGGCAATCGCCTCGGCGGTCTCGTTCTTGACCGTGCCTTCGGTGGCGCCCTGGCTGTCCACAAGCTGGTAATCCGCCACGCCCTGTTCGGTCAGGTATTCGCGCACCAGCCGGTGATACTTGGTGGCGATGCGCAGGCGAAAGCCGTGGCGGGCGCGAAAGGCCGCGGCCACGGCATCGAGATCGTCGAGCGTGGTCACGTCCACCCAGGCCGCGGGCACCGCCAGCACCAGATCGGCATGGCCGAAGCCCATGGGCCGGATCTCCTCGACCTTCTCGCGCCAGTTGCCGAGCTTCTCGCGCACCATGTCGGTGCCGGTCACGCCCAGATGGATGCGCCCGGCGGCAAGCTCGCGCGGGATCTCCCCGGCGCTCAGCAGCACTGGCTTGAGCCCCTCGAGCCCCTCGGCGCGCACCGCATATTCGCGCTCGCTGCCGGTGCGCGCGAAGCGGATGCCCCGCGCCGCGAACCAGTCAAAGGTCTTGTCCATCAGCCGCCCCTTGGAGGGCAGGCCCAGCTTCAGGCTCATGGCGCCACCTCCAGCAGCAGGTCCGGGCGCACCACGCCCCCGACCGCCGGGATCGAGCGGCCCCGCCCCAGCAGGCGGGTCAGCGCGTCATAGCGCCCGCCGGTGGCGATCGGCGGCAGGTCGGGCTGGGCCGGGGCATAGAAGCCGAACACGAAGCCATCGTAATATTCCATGCTGGTGCGCCCGTAGGAGCCTTCGAATTCGAGCCCGGCCGGGTCGATCCCGCGCGCCGCGAGTGCGGCCATGCGCGC
>JALWTH010000146.1 GCA_027082975.1 Paracoccaceae bacterium
GGCGGGGCGTGGGAGTGGCGGGGCAATGCCAGCACAGCCACCCACCCGTCCCGCCGCGTCCATATGGCGCGCGTCCTGCGAGGCGATCACCGCAAGGCCTTTGCCAAACCAGGCCGGGAGGCGGCCGGTGACCATGCCCGACAGGCCGATACGCGCATGGGTCTCGATATGGGCAAGCTCGTAGGCGAGAATGGTGACCGCGCGGCTGCGTGGCGAGACATGGATGGCTGCGGCGCGCGGCGCGGCGACGACCGCGGTCGCGCCCAGCCCAGCCCAGCCCAGCCCAGCCAGAGCCGCCAGCGGCATTGCCAATCTGTGCATATGTCACCTTTTCCCTGATTTGGCCGCATGAAAGGCCGCAAGGCTCTTGTCCGGCTCGACCGGGAAGGTGTCAAGCGGCTCGAAATCGGCGATGCGATCGAGGCGAAACACCCGAAAATCACTGCGCAGTTCGCACCAGGCGGCGAGGGTCCAGACCCGGCCCCAGAAGATTACCGCCAGCGGGCGGACCACGCGGCGGGTGCGCGCGCCCTCGGCGTCTTCGTAGGCGAGCGCAAGGCGGGTGCGGCTGTTGCAGGCGGCTTCGAGCGCGTCGAGGCCCGCGGCCATGTCTTCGCTCCCCGGCGGGCGAAAGGCGCGGATGCCGACCCGGTCTGCGCGCGCCGCGAGCCTGTGCGGCAGCACCGCTTCGATCCTGGCCAGCGCGTCTTCGGCGCTGGCTGCCAGGCGCGGCCCGCCCCAGGCGCGCACCATCTGCACGCCAGCCACCAGCGCCACCATCTCGTCGGCGGTGAACATCAGGGGCGGCAGGTCGTAGCCCGCGCGCATCATGTAGCCGAGCCCCGCCGCGCCCTCGATGGGCACGCCCACGCCGATCAGCTCGGCAATGTCGCGGTAAATGGTGCGCGGGCTGACTTCCAGCCGCCCGGCAAGCTGCCGCGCGGTCAGCAATTTGCCGCCGCGCAGCAGCTGGACGATCTGGAAAAGCCTGTCAGCCCGGCGCATGGTGCCTCGCTTTTCTACCTTGCCTCGAACAGGCCCAGGATATTGCCATCCGCATCGCGCGCATAGACAAAACGGCCGGGCGGGATGGTAACCGGCGGCGAAGTGACGCTGCCCCCGGCGCTTTCGCAGCGGGCGATGGCCGCTTCCAGGCTGTCGGGCACGGCGAGGTGCAGGAGCGGCCCGGAGCCCTCAGGGGCCGGCGCGCCCTCGAACAGATGCGCGCCGACCCCGCCGGGGCCGACGCCAAGGATCGCCTGCGGCGCCGGGCCGCTTTCGTCCAGGCGGATATCGAAGCCGAAGACCTCGCGATAAAAGGCCATGGCGCGGGGCAGGTTGCCGACCGGGATTTCGGCCCAGACCAATACGGTGCTCTGTGTCATGCTGTTCTCCTTTTCCTGATGGTGCGGCCACCATGACACAGCCCTGCTGACAGCATTGTGTCAGCAGTTTTCCGGTTTTCCGGTTTTCCGGTTATCTGAATGTCCGGTTTTCCAGTTTTCCGGTTATCCGGGTATCGGAATATTCAGTTTTCCAGTTTTCCGGTTTTCTGGAAAACCGATATTCCGGCGCGCAGCTTTTCCCGGATTCCAGCTTCTCCAGGCTCAGGACCCATCAATCCCGCGCGCACAGCGGTGCCGGCGCGAAATATCAGGGGGTTATTGCCCGCCGGACAGGGCGGCCTCCCTTTCCAAGGGCAAAGGCCCCTGAGATGAAGCGCCTCAAGCCGCCCTGCGGGTCCGGCGGATTTGCTCCCTGAATACGTTTCAAGAGCTTGAAATAGATCGACTATTCCTGCGATCTTGCGCCTGTTCGGGAAGCAAATCCGCCGGACTGTGCGCGCGGGATTGATGGGTCCCGAGCCTGGGTCTCAGGGGTCCTCAGCTTTCCCCCCGCATCCAGCCAAGTCCGTCTGCGGTCTTGCCCGCCGGGTGGTATTCGCCGCTGACCCAGCCCCGGTAGCCGATCGTGTCGAGCGCGCGGAAGAATTTCGGGTAGTCGATCTCGCCCTTGAGCGGCTCGTGGCGGCCGGGAAAGCCGCCCACCTGCACATGGCGCACCAGGTGGCCGTGATCGGCCCAGACCTGCTCGGCGTCGCCGGTAATCATCTGCGCGTGATAGGCATCGTATTGCAGGCCCAGATTGGGCGCGCCGACCTCGGCCAGCACCTCGGCGGCGAGGTCGAAATCGTCGAGGAAATAGCCCTCCATGTCGATCCTGTTGATCGGCTCGATGGTCAGGCTTTGGCGCGGCGCCTCGGCGGCGGCCCATTTCAGGTTTTCGACAAAGGTGCGGCGCGCCACCAGGCCGCGCGCGCGCCCGGCCATGATGTGCAGGTGGCGCGCGCCCAGCGCCCGGGCGAAGCGCAGTGCGCGGGTGAAATCGTGGCGAAACCGCGCCTCGCCCCCCGGCACGGCGGCGAATCCGCGCGGCCCCCCGGCCCAGTTCGGCGGCGGGGTGTTGATCAGCACCATTTCGAGCTCGTGCACCCGGAGCCGGCCGGTGATCTCGCTTGCCGCATGGTCGTAGGGAAACAGCACCTCGACCCCCCTGAAGCCCGCCTGGGCGGCGGCCTGGAAGCGGTCGAGAAACGGCAGTTCCTTGAACAGGAAGTCGAGATTGGCGGCAAATCGCGGCATGTGGGCTCCTTTGGCCCGGCAGCCTATTGCGGTTGCGGCGCGAAGGCAAACGGAGGCCCTACGTCTCGGCCTCTGTGATCAGCCGCCGGACCCAGCGCGCGGCGAGGCACGCGAGCGGCAGGCCCAGCACGAGGCCGAGCCCGAGCGAGGCCATTGGCGAGAGCGCCGGCAGCGCGATGGCCTGGCCCAGGAGCCCGAGGAAGAACAGGTTGATGGCCGCCGCCCCGGCGGCAAAGGGGTAGAGCACCAGGGCGATCTTCCACAGCGGCCAGGGGCGGGGGGTATCGTCGCCGCGCGCGCTCATCGCTTGCGGAAGATCGACCAATGCACCGCCCACAGCGCCACGAGCATGGCCAGCGCGGTGATTGCCAGCCACATCATCGCCCGATCGACGCCCGCCTGCCCGTCGGTGGCGGTCACCTCGATCGGCGCCAGCACCTGCTGCGCCCGTGCCCCGCCGGCCCATGCCAGCGCGCCGATGGTTGCCAGTTTCCTCATGCATGCGCTCCTGTTTTCCGGGTTTGCCGATTCGGCCAGCCTGCGCTTCATCTGCCGCAGACGGGCCGACAATATGGCCGGATGGGCTTCTTTGCCTTGATATTTGTGAAAAAGGCACGAATTATCCGGTGACACGTTTTCGTGATTGCCCCGCGGCCCGGGCGGTGGCGAGGGTGGCGATGGTGGCGAAAGTGGCCACGGAAAGCAGGGGCGGCAGGGGCGGCAGGGGCGGCGAGGGACGAGATGCTGAGCGAAGCGCATATCGAGGCGGTGCGGAACTCCCTGATGTTTCGCGATCTTGCCCCGGCCCTGCTCGAAGGGCTCTTGCAGCGGGGCAGCCTGGTCCGGCTTTCGCGCGGGGAGACGCTGTTCGTGCAGGGGGACCGGGCCGATCACATCTTCATCGTGCTGGAAGGGCTGATGAAGCTCGGCCGGATCACCAGCGCCGGCGACGATATCGTGGTCGCGGTCTATGGCGCGGGCGAGAGCTTCGGCGAGGCGGCGGCGCTCAAGGGCGGGGAATATCCGGTGACGGTCGAGGCGGCGGAGGATGCGGTGTTGTTCCGGCTCGCCGCAAGGACCATCGCCGAGCAGATCCGCCAGCATCCGGAAATCGCCATGGCGATGCTGGCCAGCACCTTTCGCCACAACCGCGAGCTGGTGATGGAGATCGAGGACATCAAGGGCCATACCGGCGCCCAGCGGCTGGCGACCTTTCTGGTGGCGCTGGCGCCTGTGGAAGAGGGCGCCAGCACCTTTTCGCTGCCCTATGACAAGGGGCTGATCGCCAAGCGGCTGGGGATGAAGCCCGAGAGCCTGTCGCGCTCGATCGCCAATCTGCGCCCGCTGGGCGTGAGCGTGCGCGGCGGCCATGTGAGCGTGGCCGATCTGGGCAGGCTCAGGGAATATGTCGAGAGTGATCGTTCGGCAAAGCAGCAGGCGACGACCCCCTGTGCCTGAGGAGCGGCGCGGCCCGGGGCGATTTTTCTCTCGAAAAATCGGGCCTCCGGCGGGAGTATTTGTCGGAAAGATGAAAGGGGGCTCAGCCAGCCGGTGCCAGCAGGTAGAGCGCGGCGGCGAGGGCGAGGAAGGCGGCGGTGAAGGCGGTGAAGGCGCGGCGCCAGAAGCGGCTGCGGGCGAGGCCGAGATAGCCGGTGAGGATGTGGCGGGCCTTGCAGCCCGAGAGGGCGAGGAAGGCAAGTCCCGCCCAGTATGTGCCCTGGTCCGCGAAATGCGCCAGCAGGGTGGTGGTCAGGCCGAGGGCCCAGAGCCAGGCGAGGGTTCTTGCCGGTGTGTTCTTCATTTCAGCGCAGCAGGTAGAGGATGGGAAACAGCAGGATCCACACCAGATCCACCATGTGCCAGAACTGGGCGCCGGCCTCGACCAGGTGCGGGCGCGGGCGCCGGATCAGCAGGGCGAAGATCGCCATGCCGGCCAGCACATGGGCGGCGTGAAAGCCGGTGAGCAGGTAGTAGAAGGTGTAGAAAGCGCCGCTCTCGATCCCGATCCCGTGGGCGGCATGGGCGGCGTATTCGCGCCACTTGATGGCCATGAACAGGGCGCCGAGCGCAAGCGCGCCCATGAGCCATGGCCGGGTGCGCGCGGGCGAGGTCTCGGCGCTCTGCGCGGCCATGGCGGCCATGTAGCCGGAGGTGACCAGCACGATCGTATTGAGCGCGCCGGCGAGGCGGTCGAGGCTGTCCTGCGCGGCGGCGAAACCCGCCGGGTCTGTCACCCGCACGCCGAGAAAGGCCAGCAGGCCGGCGCCGAAGACCAGCAATTCGCTGACGATCAGCACCCAGATCATCAGGTCTCCGGGCAGTTCGGCGAGCAGGCCGGGGCGCTCTGGCGCGTCGCTCATGCGCCCTCCGTGATCTGGCGGTAGATTTCGGGCAGCGCGGCGGTGAGGCGGTCGGGTTCGGGGACCACCGAGAAGCCGCCTTCGCCGAAGATGCGGGAAAACCACGCCTGGCCCTTGCGGTCGATCACCACCCCGTGCACGGCTTGGCCCAGCCGGCGCGCCTCGCGCACCGCCATGCGCGAGTCTTCGATGCCGTGGCGGCCCTCGTAATGGTCGAGGTCGTTGGGCTTGCCGTCGGTGATGACCAGCAGCAGGCGGCGGCGCGTGGCGCGCTCGGCAAGCCCGGCGCTGGCGTGGCGGATGGCGGCGCCGAGGCGGGTGTAGAAGCTGGGCGTCAGCGCGGCGATGCGCCGCTCCACCGTGGCGCCCATCTGTTCGTCAAAGCCCTTGACGTCGAGCACATAGACCCGGTCGCGCCTGAGCGAAGAGAAGGTCTGGATCGCGAAATCGTCGCCGCAGGCGTCGAGCCCCCAGGCCAGCGCCGCCAGTGCCTCGCGCTCCACGTCGATCACCATGCGGCTGCCGATCGCGCTTTCGGTCGAGCGCGAAGTGTCCATCAGCACGCTGACCGAAAGGTCGCGCGCCTGGCTGCGGGCGGCGCGATAGACGCGGTCATGCCCCTCACCGGTAGCGCGCAGCTCGACCAGCGAGGCAATCGCCGCCTCCATGTCCAGCTCGTCGCCGTCAAGCTGGCGCGGAAGGATCACCCGGCGGGGCCTGAGCGCCTCGAACTGGCGCCTGACCGCGCGGATGCGCCGGCGCGCGGCCGGGTCGGCGGCAAAGCCCGCGGGTGCCTCCGCCTCGGCCTCGGGGGCGGGGCTTGCGAGTACCCGGGCATGGGCCGGGATATGGGCGGCGCGGCGGTGGTCCCATTCGGGATAGACATGGGTGTCGGAGAGGTGCTCGCGCTCGGCGTCTTCGGGCGCCAGATCGAGGTGGAACTTGAGCCGGGTCGCGGTCTTCTTGCTGACCTGGCCCAGCGCCAGCTCGTCTTGGTCCTCGGCCGCGCGCCGGGCGGTGTCTTCGTCGTCGTCCTCGATGCGCCGGTTCAGGTTCAGGCTCTCGACCCAGGAAAGAATCGCCTCGAAACGGTGCAGGATCAGGCTGTCGCGCCGCTCGGCGAGGTCGGACTCGGAGCGGCGCGCGCGTTTGCGCCCGGCTTCTTCTTCGGCGTCGGGGCCGGTGCCCTCTTCCTGCATCTCCTCGGAGCGCTCGACGGCGGCGCGCGCGGGGCGCGGGCGCAGGTCGGGCCAGAGCGGCACCGGGCGGAAGGGGCGGTAGCCCCTCGGCGCGCGGAGCGTGGAGAGGTCGGCGCCGGGGCTGCGGATCAGGGCGAGATAGTCGCGCGCAAGCGGGCTTTCGGGCAGGGGGCCGCCCAGCAGATGCACGATCGCCGCTTCCAGCGCCGCTTCGTGCCGTGGCAGGGAGGCGCGCGGGCGGGCGGCGCGGCTGGCGGCCAGCAGGCGCTGGTAATGGGGCTTGAGGCCGGGGCAGTCGGTGAGCGTCGCGCGCGTCATCTCGGCGGCCTGCGAAAGGGCGCGGATATCGGCGGCGAGCGGGTCCGGTTCGGCGATCGGCGCGGGCGCATGGGCGGCGGTGGCCGCAAGCCAGAAATAGAGCGCCGCATTGGCCTCTCGGTCTTCGAAAATGGCGATGCGCGCGGGCAGGCTGAGCGCCTCGCCGTCGAAGCTCGGGCGCGCCTCGCGCTCGCGCCAGGTGCCAAGGCGGCGGCGCCAGGAAAGGCGGTGGGGCTGGCTGGTGGGGGCGGCGGGCCGTATCTCGGTGGCGTGGTCGCCGCCAAGGCCGCGGAAGAACACTCCGAGCCGCTCCTCGATCTCAGAGAGATGCACCGCGGCCCCAGCATGTTCGTCCGGCGCGTCCAGCCGGCTGGCGAGGCGGTGCCAGGCCTTGCCGATGGCCTCTTCGGGTTCGAATATGTCAAGCGGTTCTGGCATCGGCTATCGTCCGGGGCGATTTTTCTGCGAAAAATCGGGAGTCAAATTTTCGCAGAAAATTTGCGCGCTCAGCCATAGATGGCCGAGACGATGTCGAGCAGCCCGGCTTTCACGTCCTCGTCATCGGTGAGCGGCTCGATCATGGCGGCGAGAATGGCGCGCTCGAGCGGCATTCCGGCGGCGATCAGGGTGGCGGCGTAGATCACCAGTCGGGTGGAGACGCCTTCTTCCAGGTCCTGGCCCCTGAGCGCGCGCAGCTTGCCGGCAAGGCGCACGAGGTTCTTCACGCGCGCTTGGTCGAGCCCGCTTTCGCGCGCGACGATTTCCACCTCGCGTTCGGGCGCCGGGAAGTCGAAATCCACCGACAGGAAGCGCTGGCGGGTGGAGGGTTTCAGGGTCTTCAGAATATTCTGGTAGCCCGGGTTGTAGGAGGCCACCAGCATGAAGCCCGGCGCCGCCTCGATCTCTTCGCCGGTCTTGTCCAAGGGCAGGATGCGCCGGTCGTCGGTGAGCGGGTGCAGGACCACGGTCACGTCCTTGCGCGCCTCCACCACCTCGTCAAGATAGCAGATCGCGCCTTCGCGCACCGCGCGGGTCAGCGGGCCGTCGACCCACACCGTTTCGCCGCCCTTGAGCAGGAAGCGGCCCACGAGGTCGGCGGCCGAGAGGTCGTCATGGCAGGCCACCGTGTAGAGCGGCCGGCCCAGGCGCGCGGCCATGTGGGCGACGAAGCGGGTCTTGCCCACGCCCGTCGGCCCCTTGAGCAGCAGCGGCAGGCGGTGGGCGAAGGCGGCTTCGAAGATGTCGCATTCGTCAGCGACGGGCAGGTAGAAGGGGGCCGGAGCCCCCTCCTGTCTGGTCTCGGCAGTGGCCATGTCAGGCCTCCTGTCCTCTGCCGCGGGCGATGATTTCGCGCCCCGGCACCAGCTGAGCCCAGATGAACAGCAGCGCGCCGATCACCACGGCGAGCCCCGCCCCCCAGCGCATGACGAAGAACAGGCTCAGCCCGTCCTGCACATCCATGTAGCCTTCGCCCAGCACCCGCTGCATATGGGTCTGGATGGTGCCGGCAAAGGTCAGCACGAAGGTCATGAAGGCCATGCCCCCGGTCATCAGCCAGAAGCTGCCCATGTTGAGCACCTGGTTATAGGGGTCGCGCCCGCGCAGGATCGGCATGGCATAGGTGAAGATCGCGAGATTCACCGACACATAGGCGCCGTAAAAGGCCAGGTGGCCGTGGGCGGCGGTGATCTGGGTGCCGTGGGTGTAGTAATTTACCCCGTGCAGCGTGTGCAGGAAGCCCCAGACCCCGGCGCCGAAGAAGGCCACCGTCGCCGCGCCGAGCGACCACAGGAGCGCGGCCTTGTTGGGGTGGTCGCGCTTGCCCTTCCAGACCATGACGAAGGCAAAGCTCATCATGGCGAAGAACGGCACCACTTCGAGCGAGGAAAAGATCGAGCCGATCCACTGCCAGTAGCCCGGCGTGCCGATCCAGTAATAATGATGGCCGGTGCCGAGGATGCCCGAAAACAGCGCGGTCGCGACGATCACATAGAGCCACTTCTCGACGATCTCGCGGTCAACCCCGGTGAGCTTCAGCATCAGGAAGGCGAGGATCGAGGCCATCACCAGCTCCCAGGTCGCCTCCACCCAGAGGTGGACCACATACCACCAGAACATCTTGTCGAGCGACAGGTTGCCCGGGTTGTAAAAGGCAAACAGGAACAGCACCACCAGCCCCCAGAGCCCCAGCAGCAGCACGTTGGTGATCGCGGTCTTGCGCCCCTTCAGCACGGTGAGCGTGATGTTGTAGAGGAAGATCAGCGCCGCGACCACGATGCCGAGCTTGACCCAGACGGGCTGCTCCAGAAACTCGCGCCCCTCCTTGCCCAGGAGCCAGTTGCCGTGGAACAGGTCGAACAGGTAGGTGACCACCACCCCGGCGGTGCCCAGGAGCAGGATCAGCAGCTGCAGATAGGCGAGCGTGGGCGATTGCAGCTCGCGCTCGGCCTCTTCGGGCACCAGGAAATAGGCGGCGCCGAAGAAGCCCAGCAGCAGCCAGACGATCAGCGCATTGGTATGCAGCATGCGCACGATGTTGAACGGCGCCGCTTCCGAGAAGAAATTCGGGTCGATATAGATCCAGCCGGCCCACAGCCCGCCCAGCACCTGCACCGCGAACACGGCCATGGCGGCGAGGAAGTACCAGTAGGCGACTCTCTGCGATTGGTATTTCATGGTCTTTCTCCTTGTCCCGCGTCAGCCCGCATCAGCCCGCATCGTTGGGCGGCCAGCTTTGCGTCTGGATGGTGCCGGTCCACAGCAGGAAATCGGCGAGGTTCCTGATCTCTTCGTCGTCGAGGTTGAATTGCGGCATCTGCCGGCGGCCCTCGATGCCCGACGGCTGGGCCTCCATCCAGGCCTTGAGC
Source organism: Paracoccaceae bacterium (assembly GCA_027082975.1). Classification (GTDB taxonomy): domain Bacteria; phylum Pseudomonadota; class Alphaproteobacteria; order Rhodobacterales; family Rhodobacteraceae; genus JAAEUB01. The sequence goes on from JALWTH010000146.1 coordinate 9,387, forward strand.
ATCTCATAGGCGCCTTCGGGGTCGTCCTGCACGCCCCAGCGGCGCATCACGTTGCCGAGCTCGGGGGCGAAATAGGCGCCCTCGCCCAGAATGGTGTGGCAGTTGATGCAGGCATTCTTCTCCCACACCCGCTTGCCCGCCACCACCGAGTCGCTGAGCGTCGCGGCGCTGGTCGAGTGGTTTCGGATGTAGCCCACGGAGTTGAACGACAGAAACAGGAATATCGCGATAAAGAACAGCGATCCGCCGTAAAACACGTTGCGGGCCATTGTTTTCGTCATGACCTCAGGCATGCCTTCTCCCTCCTTGGGGTTGACGCTCCCGCTTCCTGCCGGGCTGCCGGCAGGGCGGGGCAATGGTTCCACGAGTCGGAAAATATCGCCTGCGGGAGGGCCTGGCCTTGACAATCGTCAAGAGGCGACTCGCGCCCAGGCGATAAAATGAGGCCGTGTTCAACAAGGTCCGGAGGACGACAGCATGGGCTTCTCAAGATTTTCCAGACAACTCTCGGCCGCCGCGCTGGCGGCGGTCGCCGTCACGGCCGGTGCCGGTGCAGGCGCCGGCGAGCGGGTGCTCAACGACGAGGAATTCGCCAGGGCCAAGGACATCTTCTTCGAGCGCTGCGCCGGCTGCCACGGGGTGCTGCGCAAGGGCGCGACCGGCCCGGCGCTGACCACTGACGTGACCGGGGAGCTGGGCTATGAGGGCGCCGTCAGCTTCATCACCTACGGCTCGCCCGCGGGGATGCCGAACTGGGGCACGTCGGGCGAACTCACCGAAGACGAGATCGACCTGATGGCCAATTACGTCATGATGGAGCCGCCGGTGCCGCCCGAATGGGGCCTGCCGGAGATGAAGGAGACCTGGAAGGTCTTCGTCGCGCCCGAGGACCGGCCGACCGAGAAGATGAACGATTACAATATCGACAACATCATGTCGGTCACCCTGCGCGATACCGGCGAAGTGGCGCTGATCGACGGCGATACCTACGAGATCATCAATATCGTCAAGACCGGCTATGCGGTGCATATCAGCCGGGTCTCGGCCTCCGGGCGCTATATCTATGTCATCGCCCGCGACGCCAAGGTGGACATGATCGACCTGTGGATGGAAAAGCCGGACGTGGTGGCCGAGGTGCGAGTGGGGCTCGAGGCGCGCTCGGTCGAGACCTCCAAGTTCCCGGGCTACGAGGACAAATACGCCATCGCCGGCTCCTACTGGCCGCCGCAATACACGATCATGGACGGCGACACGCTCGAGCCGCTGCGCGTGGTCTCGACCCGCGGCATGACCTATGACACCGGCGAATACCACCCCGAGCCGCGGGTGGCCTCGATCGTCGCCAGCCACGAGCACCCGGAATTCATCGTCAACGTCAAGGAAACCGGCCACACGCTGATGATCGACTACACCGATCTCGACGCGCTCAAGGTGACTGACATCGCCACCGAGCGCTTCCTGCATGACGGCGGCTTCGATTCGTCCGGGCGCTACTTCCTGGTGGCCGCCAATGCCCGCGACAAGGTGGTGGTGATCGACACCAGGGAAGACAAGCTGGTGGACATCATCGAGACCGACGGCATCAAGCCGCACCCGGGCCGCGGCGCCAATTTCGTGCACCCGGTCTATGGCCCGGTCTGGGCCACCTCGCATCTGGGCGACGAGTCGATCGCGCTGATCGGCACCGACCCCGAAGGCCACCCCGACCTGGCCTGGAAACTGGCCGGCCAGCTCTTTGGCCTGGGCGGTGGGCAGCTGTTCATCAAGACCCATCCCAATTCCGACCACCTCTATGTGGATGCGCCGCTGAACCCGGATCCCGAGCTTTCCGGCTCGGTCGCGGTGTTCACCATCAGCGAGATGGGCGAGGGCGAGGCCGAATTCGTCACCCTGCCGATCGCCGAATGGGCCGGCATCGAGGGCGGCGGCCAGCCGCGCGTGGTCCAGCCGGAATTCAACATGGACGGCGACGAGGTCTGGTTCTCGGTCTGGAACGCCAAGGACAAGCAGTCGGCGATCGTGATCGTCGATGACAAGACGCTGCAGCCGATCAAGGTGATCAAGGATCCCCGCCTGATCACGCCCACCGGCAAGTTCAACGTCTACAACACGCGCAACGACATCTACTGATCCCGCGCGACAGCGACCCGAAGGGGCGGCCCCGCGCCGCCCCTTCCCCGTGAAAGGCCCGGAACGATGCGCTTTGCCCCCGCTCTGATGCTGTTTCTCGCCCTCGCCCTCCTGCTGCCGGCCCCGCCCGCTTCCGCCGCCGACAGCGCCCTGTCCGCCGACGGCAGGTGGCGCGCCGAACTGGTCGCCCCCGACCGGCTGGCGATCACCGCCGCCGATACCGGCGCGCTGGCGCGGGTCTTCGAGGGGGTGGCGCGCGACGGCACGCCTTCGCGCTTCGAGGGCGTCTATGTGGACCCGACCCGCCGCCACTTCATCGTGCCGCTGCTGGATGCGCCCGAATACTGGCTGATCGCCACCGACCCGGACGCGCCGCCGGTCTATGAGGGCTTCGTGCACAGCCGCGAGGCGGGCATGATCGAGGCGCTGCCCTCGAGCCAGGGCCTGTTTGCCCGCGAACGCGTGCCGGTCGAGCACATCCTGACCCGGCTTCGCTTTTCCGACGATTTCCGCGAAATGTATGCCCTGACCCCGGATGGCAGGTTGCGCATTACCGTGAATCTCTATGTGGACCGCGAAATCGCCCGGGAAAGCCTCGAGTAATCCCTGCGCGCTGCAGGTTGATGCGAGGGGCGCTGCCCCTCGCGCTCCCCGGGATATTTCGGCAAGAGGAAGAAGGGCAGGGGCGGGGCCTGTCTTCTTCTGTTCGCAAATATCCCCGCCGGAGGCCTCAAATCCGTTCTGCGACAGAGCGCGGCTTGTGGTTGGCGGGGCTTCGCCCTAGGGTGCGGCCAACGGACAACCCCTCAGGGAGAGACAGATGCAGGACATATTTCTGGGCAGGGACAAGGGCGAGGAAAAGGGCGGCGAGGCTTCGCCGACGCTGGACAGGCTGTTTTTCAAAAGCCGCAGCGTGCTGATCACCGGCGCCATCGACGACAAGGCCGCGCGCAAGGCGGTCACCCATCTGCTGGCGCTGGCCGAAGAGAGCGACGATCCGATCAACCTCTACATTTCCAGCCCCGGCGGCCATGTGGAATCGGGCGACATGGTGCATGACATGATCAAGTTCATCCGCCCCGAAGTGCGCTGCATCGGCTCGGGCTGGGTGGCGAGCGCCGGGGCGCTGATCTTCATCGGCGCCGAGAAGAAGAACCGCTACTGCCTGCCCAATACCCGCTTCCTGCTGCATCAGCCCTCCGGCGGCATCGGCGGCAGCGCCACCGACATGATGATCCAGGCCGAGCAGATCACGAAGATGCGCGAGCGATTCGACCACCTGTTTGCCGAGGCCACCGGGCAGAGCCCGGAGCGGATCCGCGAGGACACGAAGCGCGATTTCTGGCTGACCACCGACGAGGCGCTGGAATACGGCCTGCTCGGCGCGGTGATCACCTCGATCGACCAGCTCGGCGCGCCGGCCTGACATGGCCGCGCCTTCCGAAAAGCTGCTCGCCGTCCTCATCGACGCCGACAATATCCCGGCCCGCTTCGCCGAGCCGATCCTCGCGGAAATCACCCGCCTGGGCGAACCCGCGCTGAGGCGGGTCTATGGCGACTGGTCCTCTGCCCGCCTCAAGCCCTGGGCCGACAAGGTGCATGCGCTGGGCCTCGTCGCCCACCAGGAAACCGCCAATACCAAGGGCAAGAACGCCTCTGACATCGGCCTCGTGATCGACGCCATGGACATCCTGCACAAGGGCCGTTTCGACGGTTTCGTGCTGGTCAGTTCCGACAGCGACTTCACCGCGCTCGCCAACCGCATCCGCGAGGAGGGCAAGGCGGTCTACGGCATCGGCGAGGCCAAGACGCCCGAGAGCCTGCGCAATGTCTGCACCCAGTTCATCCTGATCGAAAACCTGATCGACGCGCCCACGCCCGCCCCCGCAAAGGGCCGGGGCAAGGGGCCCGCCGACGCCCCGCAGGCCCCGAAAAAGCGCCCGCCCGCCGACGCCATCCCGCTGATCATCCGCGCCATGGACAAGATCGACCAGGACGGCGAGTGGTTTTCGCTCAGCCGGATTTCCGACGCCATCCGCGCCGATCAGCGCGACTTCGACCCGCGTTCCTACGGCAAGTCCAAGATGGTGGACCTCGTGCGCGAACTCAAGCGCTTCGAGACCCGGCGCGAGGGCAACCACGTCTTCCTGCGCCGGGTGGACTGAGCTACGGGCTTGCCGGCCCGGCGTGACCCGGATAAATTGGAATCGTTCTAAACCATACCGCAAGAGGCCCCCATGATCCCCGGTATCTCCGCCCGCCGCCGCTTCAAGGACCTGTCCGAGCAGGAAATCCTCGCACTTGCCATCTCCAACGAGGAAGACGACGCGCGTATCTATCGCCAATACGCCGAGCGCCTGCGCGCCGACTACCCGGCCAGCGCCAGGGTGTTCGACGGCATGGCCGAGGAAGAGGACTCCCACCGCCGCAAGCTGATCGACCTCTACAAGGCGCGCTTCGGCGAGGTGATCCCGCTCATTCGCCGCGAACACGTGGCCGGCGCCTATGCCCGCCGCCCGGTCTGGCTGGTCGAAAATCTCGGCCTCGACGCGATCCGCGCCGAGGCCCACGCCATGGAAGCCCAGGCCGAGGCCTTCTATCGCAAGGCCGCCGCCCGCACCACCGATGCCGCCACCCGCAAGCTGCTGGGCGACCTCGCCGCCGCCGAAGCCCGCCACCAGCACGCGGCCGAGGAACTGGAAGCGCAGCACCTGCCCGCCGAAACCCGCAGCGAAGAAGACCTCGCCGCCCACCGCCAGTTCGTCCTCACCTGGGTGCAGCCGGGGCTTGCCGGGCTGATGGACGGCTCGGTCTCGACGCTGGCGCCGATCTTCGCCACCGCCTTCGCCACCCAGGATACCCACACCACCTTCCTCGTGGGCGCTGCGGCCAGCATCGGCGCCGGCATCTCCATGGGGTTCACCGAAGCGGCCAGCGATGACGGGGTGCTCTCCGGGCGCGGCTCGCCCTTGAAGCGCGGCATCGCCTCGGGGCTGATGACCGCGCTCGGCGGCATGGGCCACGCGCTGCCCTACCTGATCGCCGATTTCTGGACCGCCACATTCATCGCCTTCGCGGTGGTGTTTATCGAACTCTGGGCCATCGTCTGGATCCAGAACCGCTACATGCAGACCCCGTTTTTGCGGGCCACCTTCCAGGTGGTGCTCGGCGGCGCGCTGGTCTTTGCCGCGGGCGTGCTGATCGGCGGCGGATAGCCCCCTTTCATCTTGGCATAAATACTCCCGCCGGAGGCCCGATTTTTCTGCGAAAAATCGTATCCTCCCCGCAACGCGCGTGGTAGGCGAAGGCATGGAAGCGATATTCCTCAAAACCCTGCCGTTCTTTGCCCTGATCGGGCTCGGCTACGCCTCGGCGCGGGCGCGCTTCTTTCCCGAGGACGCCACCCGCTACCTCACCAAATTCGTCTTCTACTTCGCGCTTTCGGCCATGCTGCTGCGCTTCTCGGCTACGCTTTCGCTGGCCGAGGTGCTCGACTGGGCGGTGATCGGCGCCTATCTCTGGGGCACGCTCAGCGTCTATCTGGTCGCCACCGCCGTGGCGCTCCTGCGCCGGCTGCCATTCGAACAGGTGGTAATGGAAGCGCAGGTGGCGGTGATCGGCAATACCGGCTTTCTCGGCCTGCCGATGCTGGCGCTGATCCTGGGGGCGGCGGCAATCGGGCCGATCATGCTGGTGCTGTCGGTGGATCTGATCGTGTTTTCCACCCTGCTGACGGTGCTGATCTCGGCCCGGCGCGACGGGCGCCTGTCGCTTGCTGTGCTGCGTCCGGTGGCGCTGGGGCTGGCCAGGAACCCGATGATCGTGGCCATCGTCGCCGGGCTCGCATGGTCGGCCACGGGGCTGGCGCTGCCCCGGCCGGTGGATGACCTTCTCGCCCTGCTCGGGGGCGCGGCGACGCCCGGAGCGCTGTTTGCCATCGGCGCGTCGCTCGCGGGCCGCCATGTGGCGCGCCCGGCGGTGACCCTGTGGCTCTCCCTCGCCAAGCTGGTGCTGCACCCGGCGGCGGTGGCGCTGGCGGCCTTTGTCGTCTTTCCGGTGGAGCGCTTTGCCGCAGGGGTGATCGTGGCTGCGGCCTCGCTTCCGGTGGCGGGCAATGTATATATGCTGGCGGCCCACTACGAGGTGGTGCCCGAGCGGGTGTCGGCGGCAATCCTGGTCTCGACGCTCGTTTCGCTCCTGACCGTGCCTCTTGTCATCGGATGGGTGAGCCCATGATCCTTTTCACTGCCGCCTGGCGCCTGTTCTTCCCCGCCGCTGCCCTGTTTGCCGGGCTTGCCGTGCCGCTCTGGCTGATGCTGTATGCCGGCGAGATCGACGCCATGGACGACCCGCTTTCCTGGCACATGCACGAGATGCTGTTCGGCTACCTGCCGGGGGCATTGGCGGGCTTCCTGCTCACGGCGGTGCCCAACTGGACCGGCCGGCCGCCGCTCAAGGGCGCGCCGCTTGCGGGCCTGTTCGCGCTGTGGCTGGCCGGGCGGGCGGGGATGTTTGCCGCGCCCGAAGGCGCGGGGCCGTGGCTTGCGGTGCTGTTCCTGCCGGCGCTGGGCGCGAAGGTCGCAGGCGACATCCTCGCCGCGGGCAACCGGCGCAACCTGGTGGTGGTGGCGCTGGTGGCGCTTTTGTGGGGCGCACAGATCACCCAGCTTTTCTTCGACAGCGATGCCGGGGTGACGGCGGGCTTTGCCGTGGCCTTCGTGCTGATGGCGCTGATCGGCGGGCGGGTGACGCCGGCCTTCAGCCGTAACTGGCTCGCCGCGCGCGGCGTCACCGCCCTGCCCGCGCCCTTTGGCGCGGTGGACAAGGCGGCGCTGGGCCTCACGGGGGCGCTGGCGATCGCCTGGGCGGCGAGCGGCGCTTCGGCGCTGACCGGCGCGCTGGCGGCGCTGGCGGCGCTGGCGCTGGCGGTGCGCCTTGCGCGCTGGCAGGCGCTGCGGGTGGCGGGCGAAGTGCTGCTGCTGGCCCAGCACGCGGCCTATCTGTGGCTGGCGGTCGGCGCGGTGCTGCTGGCGGCTGCGAGCCTCACCGATCTCGCCAGCATCAGCCAGGTGCGCCACGCGCTCGGGGCCGGCGCCGTGGGCTCGATGACGGTCATCGTCATGCTGCGCGCCACGCTGGGCCATTCCGGGCGGGAGATCCGGGGCACGCTTTACGACTGGGCGCTGTTTGCCCTGCTGCATCTGGGCGCGGCGCTGAGGGTGCTGGCGGGCTGGCAGGGCGAGCGCGAAGCCCTGCTCACCGCCGCCGGGCACATGTGGGCCGCGGCGATGCTCATGTTCGTGCTGCGCGCCCTGCCCATTGCCCTGACCCCGCGCCGGTAGTGGAAGCGGCAGGGAAGGCGGCAGGGGAGGCGGCAGGGCGAGCGCTGCGCATGGGGGAGTATTTGGCGAAAGGTGAAAGGGGCGGGGCCTACCGCAGCGAAGCCTCGATATTGCCCCCGTCCACGGTCATGATATGGGCGGTGGTGCGCTTGGCCCCGGCCAGGGCGACGAAGGCTTCGGCCACATGGCGCGCCTCGACCTCGCGCCTGAGCAGGTTGCCGGCCATGTAGGTGGCCTCGTCGATGCCGCGCGCCTTCGAGCGCTGGGCGATGAAGGCGTCGTCCAGCAGCCCCGAGCGGATGCGGTCGGCATTGATGCCGTTGGAGCGGATGCCCTCGCCGCCAAGCTCCAGCGCCAGCTGCTTGACCAGGAACATGGTCGCCGCCTTGGGCAGGCCATAGGCGCCAAAGCCCTTGCCCGGGTTCACCGCCTGCTTGGATACGTTGAACAGCAGGTCGCCGCCGCGCCCCTGGGCGCGCAGCACCCGCACCGTGGCCTGGGCAAAGGCCACATGGGCGAAGAAATTGAGCTCGAAGCTCTTGCGCAGCAGGGCGTCGTCCATCTCGGCCATTTCGCCCGTCCAGGCGGCGCCGGCATTGGAAACGAGGATGTCGAGCCCGCCAAAGCGGGTGACGGCCCCGGCCACGGCGCGCTCGGCCGCGCCCTCGGCGGTGATGTCCATGGCCGCGCCGTCATGGCCCGCCCCGAGCCGCTCGAGCGCGCGCGCGAGCGCCTCTTCGCTGAGGTCAACGAGATAAACGCTCGCCCCCCGCGCGGCAAAGGCCTCGGCCGTGGCCAGCCCGATCGCGCCCGCGCCGCCGGTCACCAGCACCACCCTGCCGGCAAATTCCGCTCGGCGGCGCGCGCCCAGCTTGGCCTGCTCCAGCGCCCAGTATTCCATCTCGAACAGCCGCGCTTCGTCCAGCGGGCGATAGCCCCCCGCATCCTCGGCCATGGCCATGGCGCGGATATTCTGCTCGGCAAGGTCCGCGGCAATGGCCGCCGCCCGCGCGCTCTCGCCGATCCCGGCAATGCCGAGACCCGGGATCCAGGCGACATTGGGCGCCGGGTCGAGCAGCCTCGCGCCTTCGGCGGCGCGGGCGGCGTTTTCCTCGAAATAGCGTTTGTAATCCGCCACATAGGCCTCGACCGTCTCGGCGATGTCGTCCCCCTCCAGCAGCAGCGGGTAGTTCTTGGTGCGAATCGCATGGTCGGGCGTGGCGATCCCGCGCCGGGCGAGGTCGGCGAGGTCGGCGCGGGCGAGAAAGGCCTCGATTTCGGCGCCCCGGCGCAACTCGATGATCGGCATCGGCGCGCCCTCGTCGCCGCCATGGCGGGCGCTGACCGCCCCGACCGCGCCGCGCAGGGCCGGCAGCACATCGCCCGCCGCTACCGGCGCCGGGGCGCGCGCGCGCCGGGGCGCCGGGCGGCAGTGGTCGGCCAGCCAGGCCTCGACGGCATTGGTCTGCTCGATCAGGCGCAGGTAGGCGCGCTCGGCATCGTCGGCAAAGGCGAAATGGCCGTGGTTGAGCAGGATTAGCCCTTCGGCCTCGGGGTTTGCGTCAAACACATCCGCCGCCGCGCGCCCGAGCGCGAATCCCGGCTTGAAGAAGGGCACCACCCCCACGCGCCCGCCGAAAATCTCGCCGATCACCGCCTCCGCCTCGGGCAGGTCGGCAAGCGCGATCATGGCGGTGGCGTGGCTGTGGTTGACGAACTTGTGCGGCAGGAAGGCGTGCAGCAGGGTCTCGATCGAAGGGTAGGGGCCGGAGGCATCCAGCATGGCACCGCGCAGCGTGTTAACCATCTGCGCATCTTCGAGCCGCTCCAGCTTGCGCAAGGCGCGCAGCGGGGTCAGGCGCAGGCCGGGCATCCCCGCGGGCGTGATCCGGGCCAGGTCGTGGCCCGAGCCCTTCACATGCAGCACCTCCTGCGGCGCGCCAAAGAGGTCTGCCCGCGTGACCTTGACAGAGGTATTGCCGCCCCCGTGCAGTACCAGATCCGGGTCGGAGCCGATCAGGCGCGAGGCGTAAACCTGCGCCAGAAGCGCGCGTTGGGCGGCATCGTCGCCCGCTGGCGCCACAAATTCCGCAAAATCCTGCGCATTCCACCTGTTTTCCACCATGTCGCGCCTGTAAGATCGGTTGTTGCATGTCCGGTTCGCCTGCCCCGGGCCGGGCGGCTGGCGGGGCGGCAGAAGTGTTTTGACAATTGTCAGTCGCATGTGTCAAGTATCAAACAAAGGAGCGCGCATGGCTATCACCACCCGCAGACGCACCGTTGGACAGGTGAGTGGCGAGAATATCGTCATCGAGGCCGCGTGGATGTATTACCACGAGATGAAGAAGCAGTCGGAGATCGCCGAGCAGCTCGGCGTCTCGCGCGCCACCATCGTCAATTGCCTGCAGGAAGCCAAGGAGCGCGGCATCGTGCGTATCAGCCTGGCGGCCGAGGCCTTTGCCGGCCACCGCCTGGCCGAAGAGCTGCGCGAACGCTTCGCGCTGGCCGCCGCCTTCGTGGTGCCCGACGCCACCAGCCGCAGCGAGGAAGAAACCCTGATCCGGGTCGCGCGCGGCGCGGCCGAATGGCTGCCGGGCCTGCTCGAGCCGGGCGACAAGCTGGGCGTGTCCTGGGGGCGCACGGTCTATGAGGTGGCCGAGGCGATGACTGAGACCCGCACCGAAAACGTCTCGGTCTCGCAGCTGGTGGGCTCCATGGCCACGCCCTATGGCTTCACCGCCGAGATCTGCTCGGCGCATATGGCCATGAAGCTCGGGGCAAAGCTCGTGAACCTGCACGCCCCGGCAGTGCTGAGCGACCCGGACCTGGCCCGCCGCCTGCGCGCCGAGCCGATCATCGCCGCCCAGCTCGACGCGCTCAGCCACTGCAACAAGGCGATCTTCGCCGCCGGCTCCTCCAACCACTCCAGCCATATCGTCAGCTCCGGGCTGGCCAGCCACGCCGATCTGGACTGGTACGTCTCCCAGGGCGCGACCGGGGTGCTGTGCGGGCGCTTCATCGACGCTTCCGGCCGGCCGATCCCGGGCGAACTGGATCAGCGCATGATCGGCGTCGAGCTCGACAAGCTCCTGGGCCTCGACATGGGGCTCTTGGTCTCGGCGGGGAGCGACAAGGTGGTGCCGATGCTCTCGGCCATCAATGGCGGCTACGTTACCCATGTGGTGACCAGCGCCAGCACCGCCGAAGCGATGCTGAAAGAGGCCGACCGGGACTGAGCCGCCATCCGCTCCTGCCCGCCCCGAACCGGCCGGTTTGCCGCAATGCCCGGGCAGAGGCCGGGGGTGATTGAGGTGGCGCCAAAGCGGTGCTAGGCTGGACCCGTCGGCGCCGGACGAGCGGCGCGCCACAAGGAGGGTCTGACTCTGTCTCGATCGGCAAGGGCGGCTGGTTTGGCGGCTGCAAAGGAAATGCGCGGTGCGGTGCGCGGTGCGGGCGAATTGCTGGATGCCATTCTGCGCTCCCTGGAAAAGGACAAGGCCGAAGCGGTGATCACCATCGCGCTCACCGGCAAGTCGGAAATGGCCGATCACATGGTGATCTGCTCCGGGCGGTCGGCCCGGCAGGTCGTGGCCATTGCCGAAAAGCTGGGCGAACGGCTGAAGCAGGACATGGGCATCGCCTGCCGATTCGAGGGCAAGGAGCAGGGCGACTGGGTGCTGATCGACGCGGGCGACGTGATCGTGCATGTGTTTCGCCCGGAAGTGCGCGAGTTTTACCAGCTTGAGCGGATGTGGGCCGATACGGGCAAGGCGGATACGGGCAAGGCGGATACGGGCAGGGCGGGCAGTTGATGCGGGTGCATCTGTGCGCCGTCGGCCGGATGCGCGCCGGGCCGGAACGCACCCTGCTGGATGACTACCTGACCCGGTTCGAGCGCAGCGGGCGCGGTCTCGGGCTGGGGCCGGTCAGCGAGCATGAGGTGGTGGCCAGGGGCGGCATGGCGGGCGAGGCCGAGGCCTTGGGCCGTGTCCTGCCCAAAGGCGCGGTGCTCTGCGCGCTGGACGAGCGCGGCAAGCAGCTCACCTCGCCCGATTTCGCCCGCCTGCTCGAGCGCTGGCGCGACGCGGGGCGCGCCGATGCGGCCTTTGTCATCGGCGGGGCGGACGGGCTGGATGCGACGCTCAGCGAGCGCGCCGATTTCCGGCTCAGCCTCGGTGCCATGGTCTGGCCGCACATGCTGGTGCGGGTGATGCTGGGCGAACAGCTCTACCGCGCCGCCTCGATCCTCGCCGGAAGCCCCTATCACCGGCAGTGAATCCGGCCGGCAGGGCCCGCGCCTCAGGCGCGCCCCCCCTCGCCGGAAAGCATCAGCGGGCTGATGCCGAGTTTTGCCAGCGCGGCTTCCCACTTGCCGGTATTCGCGGTCTCGAAAACGATATCCTGATCCGCATCCGAAGTCAGCCAGGCATTCTCGCGCAACTCGCTCTCGAGTTGCCCCGGCCCCCAGCCGGAATAACCCAGCGCCGGCAGCGAGGCGCGCGGCCCATTGCCCCGGGAGATATCCTCCAGCACTTCCCGCGTCGCCGTCATGGCAAAGGCATCATTGACCTTCAGGGTGCCGTTCTCGACCCCGTATTCACCGGAATGCAGCACGAATCCCCGGCCCATTTCCACCGGCCCGCCATAAAATATCGGCTGGCCCGAGGCTTCGGCCCCGGCCGGAATGCCCAGCTGCTGCAGCAGATCGCCGAGGCTGATATCGCTGGCCGGCTTGTTCACCACCAGCCCCATCGTCCCCTCGGACGAATGGGCACAGATGAAAACCACCGAGTGATCGAACCGCGGATCCAGCATCCCGGGCATGGCGATCAGCAGCTTGCCGGTGAGATTGGTACCTGTGCTTTCCATATCGGTAAAGTTGGGGCATTCGAGCGGATTTGCAAGAGGCTTGTGCCTGAGACGCCCCCGGCCCGGCTCCGGCACCAGCCCCCCGAAATGCCGCGCCCCTTCTTCTGGCCAAAAATATCCCCGCCGGAGGCACGATTTTTCTCTCGAAAAATCGCCTCCCCTCGACCTCAGCGCGCGTTGAAGGTGAAAAGCGCCACCCCGTTCAGCCGGTATCCCTCGATCAGCGCGCGGGCACGCGCGCCGGTCAGCCAGGCCTCGAGCCGGACGGCCTTTTCGGCCTCGACATGGGCAAAACGCGCCGGATCGACCGGCAGAAAGGCATATTGATTGAACAGCGCCGGATCGCCCGCATAAAGCAGCGCAAGCTCGCCCTTGTGGGCAAAGGTGAGCCAGGAGGCGCGGTCGGCGAGCAGATAGGCCGCAAGCCCCGAAGCGATATTGAGCGCCGTGCCCATGCCTGCGCCCACCGCCTTGTACCAGGCCACGGGGCGGGCCTCGGGGCCGATCCCGGCCGCCTGCCACAGCGCCAGTTCGCGCTTGTGGGTGCCGCTGTCATCGCCCCGGCTGACAAAGGGCGTGCGCGCCTTTGCAATGCGGCGCAGGGCCTCGGCGGCACTGGCCGCGCCGCGAATGCCCGCCGGATCGCCGCGCGGCCCCACCAGGACGAAATCGTTATACATGATCTCGCGCCGGTGCGTGGCCACGCCCTCGGCCACCAGCGCTTCTTCCACCTCGCGCGCATGGATCATCAGCGCATCCACATCGCCCGCGCGCGCCAGCCCCGCCGCCTGCCCGGTGCCCACCACCAGGAGGTCGATGCCAAAGCCCAGATCGGCCTCGGCCGCCGGCAGCAGCACCGCCGCAAGCCCCGAATTGCGAAAGGTGGTGGTGACCGCCCAGCGCAGGTTTCCGGCCCGCGCCGGCAGGGCGGCGAGCAGCATCAGCAGCGCCACGAGCCAGCCCCGCGCCGCCCCGCTCACCGGACGATCTCCCCGCCCAGAAAGGCCCGCGCCTCGCCCGTTTCCGGCGCCTCGAAGAAGCGCCCCGCAGGCCCGCGCTCGTGGATCCTGCCGCCCAGGATGAACAGCACCTCATCGGCGAGCCGGCGCGCCTGGCCCAGGTCATGGGTGGTCATGACGATCCGCGTGCCGTCGCGCCGCGCCGCGCGCAGGATCTCCTCGATCGCCTGGGTCGCGGCCCCGTCGAGATTGGCGCAGGGCTCATCGAGCAGCAGAAGCTCCGGTGCGCGCACCAGTGCGCGCGCCAGCGCCAGCTTCTGCCGCTCGCCGCCCGAAAGGC
>JALWTH010000147.1 GCA_027082975.1 Paracoccaceae bacterium
GCCCCGCCACACGCGCCAGTCCCCGCCCCCTTCTTCTGTTCATAAATATCCCCGCCGGAGGCCTCAAATCTGCCAAGCGCAGACAGATCTGCGCTTGGCACCGCCCGCATTGCACATGCAGTCCGCCCGCTGCCCAGGCGCAGGCGCCATCAATCCCACGCTCACAGCGGCGCAGGATTGATGGCTCCTGAGCCTACCGCTTCCCCGCGGCCTCCTCGCCGAGAAGCCGCACTTCGCGCTGCGGGAACGGGATCGAGATGCCGTGTTCCCGGAACGCATCCCACAGCGCCAGGTAGACATTGCCGCGGATATTGGTGAGCCCGCCGGTGGGGTCCTCGATCCAGAACCGGAGCTTGTATTCTATCGCGCTGTCGCCGAAGCCGACGATATGGCAGACCGGCGGCCTCGGCTTCTCCAGCACCCGCTCCACGCTCAGCGCCGCCTCGATGGCGATCTTGCGCACCTTGTGCGGATCGTCGCCGTAAGAGCAGCCAAACAGCACGTCGAGGCGCACATAGGGGCTGGTATGCGACCAGTTCACCACCTGCCCGGTGATCAGGTCTTCGTTGGGGATCAGGAATTCCTTGCCGTCGCGCGTGACCACGCTCACATAGCGCGCCCCGAGCGCGTCGATCCAGCCGAAGGTCTCGCCCAGGCTTATCACGTCGCCGGGCTTGATCGACTTGTCCAAGAGGATGATGATGCCGCTGACGAGGTTCGACACCACCTTCTGCAGGCCGAAGCCGAGCCCCACGCCGATCGCCCCCGACAGCACCGCAAGGCCGGTCAGGTCGAGCCCGATCAGCTTCAGCCCGATGAAGAACGCCGCGCCATAAAGCACCACCTGCAGGAACTTGATCGCCAGCACCTGCATGCTTGGCGTGATGTCCCTGTTGCGCCTGATCCCGCTGGCGCTGGTGCGCGACAGGAAACTGGCGACAAAGAACAGCACCCCCAGCACAAAGACCGACTGCACCAGCAGCCACAGGCTGAGCCAGCTTTCGCCCAGTTGCAGGCCGACCGAGTCCAGAAGCGTCTTCACCTCGTCGGTAAAGCCGGTGATCGAGAGCGTCACCCAGGCCCAGCCGCCATAGCGCACCAGCTGGCGCAGAAAGCCATTGCCGATCTGCCGGCTCACCGCGGCGATCACCAGCAGGGCAAGGCCGAGATCGGCGAGGATCCCCAGCAGGTAGGAGCGGCTCGGCCAGGTGACCTCGCGCATCACCCAGACCGTGAGCCACAACAGCGCCACGAAAAAGATCAGCCACAGCCGCCGGTGGATGGCGATCAACACCCGGTAGCGCCATTTGGGCCAGCCCTGGCGGCTGCGCATCCAGTCATGCAGGCGCGGCGCCAGCAGGCGCGCGAGCCCCCAGGCGAGGCAGAACAGCCCCAGCGCTATCGCCACCTGATACGCGTTCCACGGCCGCATCAGCCCGAGCACGAAATCCTGCACCTGGTCATAGAGCGAGAGCGCAGCGTCCTGCGCATCGGGCGAGACCAGCGGCGCTTCGGGCGCATCGGGCGCCCCCTGTGCCGCCC
>JALWTH010000148.1 GCA_027082975.1 Paracoccaceae bacterium
TTCCACCACCCTGCTGTTTCGCTATTCGGCCCTGACCATGAACGGCCACCGGATCCATTACGATGCCGATTATGCGCGCGCGGTCGAGCACTATCCGGGCCTCGTGGTCCACGGCCCGCTGCTCGCGCAACTGCTGATGCTGAAGGCCGCGCGCGAGATCGGCCCGCTCAGGGGCTTCCGCTTCCGCGCCACCGCGCCGCTGTTTCAGGGCGAAGAGGGGGTGCTGTGCCGCGACGGCGCCCGGCTCTGGCTGCGCGGGCCGGACGGGCGGCTGTGCATGGAAGCCACGGCAGAGGCCTGAGCCCAGGCTCAGGACCCATCAATCCCACGTTCACAGTCCGGCAGATTTGCTTCCTGAACAGGCGCAAGACCGCAGGAATAGTAATCTATTTCAAGAACTTGCAACGCATTCAGGGAGCAAATCCGCCTGAGCCCTGCGGGCGGTGCAGGCGCTTCATCTCAGGGGCCTTTTGCCCTTGGAAAGGGGACCCACCCTGTCCGGCGGGCAAAAAACCCCTGATATTTCGCGCCTGCACCGCTGTGAGCGCGGGATTGATGGGTCCTGAGCCTACTTCCCGAGGCTCGCTTCCACGCGAAAGCCGTCGGGGATCGCGTCGCGCCCCTCCAGCACCAGGTCGGCCATTACCTCGGCCACCTTGGGGGCCATGCCGAAGCCGATCTTGAAGCCGCCATTGGCGATGAAATGCCCCTTGCGCCCCGGCCATTCCCCCAGCATCGGCGCGCGGCTCATGGCGCGCGGGCGCAGCCCGGCCCAGCGGGCGATAACTGGCGCATCGGCGAGCGCCGGCACCAGCGCGCGGGCCTTCTCGAGCAGGGCGTCAAGCCGGGCGTCGGTGGTATCGGGCGCATCATATTCGCGCTCGCTGGTCGAGCCGATCGCCACCGTGCCATCGGCATGGGGGATCACATGCAGGCTCTGCACATAGAGCTGCGGCAGGTCGCGCGCGTCATGGCTGAGCACGGCCGACTGGCCCTTGACCCCATTGCCGACCTCGCGGCCCAGCGCCGCCGAAAGCGCGGCTAGCCCCGCCACCCCGGTCGCCCAGACCCGCGCGCCGCGCGGCGTGGCCTCGCGCTGCACGCTGACCCCGCGCGCCGCCAGCGCCGCCACCAGCGCCGCGCCGGCCATGCGCGGATGCATCCGCGCGCTCAGCGTGTCGCGGATCCAGGCGCCGGCGGGGCTTTCGGGCGCCCAGCCGGGGGAAGGGTTCTCGTCCAGCACCTGCCAGACCGCCGCGCCCCGCCACAGCGCGCGCGCCTGGCCGACCCGCTCGCGGGCGAGTGCCAGGCCGCGTTCGTTCTCTACCACCTGCACCCGGCCCGAGCGCCGATAGCCCGGATCGCGCCCGCCCGCCGCGCCCACCTCGCGCCAGAAATCCGCCGCCATGAGCAGGCTTTCGAACTGAAACTGCTTCTTTTCGTTCCACCGCTCCGGGGTATGCGGGGCCAGCGCGCCCACCAGCCCGCCCGAGGCGCCCGCGCCGGGCCCCTGCGGGTCCACCACCTGCACCCGCGCGCCGCGCTGCGCGCAGGCCCAGGCGATCGACAGGCCGAAGATCCCGGCGCCGTATATGGTCACATCCGTCATTGCCAAATCCCGGCCCTTTGCCCATTGTCGCGCCATGCACGCCATTCACGCGCGCACTCTTTCGCGCCCCTTGTAGGCCAGCCCATGACAAACGACCAGAGCGCAAGGCTGACATGGAAGCCCGGCAATGTGCCGGTATCGCAGCACTTTGACGATGCCTATTACAGCCTCGAAAACGGGCTGGCGGAGACGCGCCACACCTTTCTGGCCGGCAATGGCCTGCCCGCGCGGCTCTGCGACGGCTTCCGGGTCGCCGAGCTTGGCTTCGGCACCGGGCTCAACATGCTGGCCCTGGCCCAGGCCTGGCGCGGGGAGGGGCGCGTGCGCTTTACCTCGTTCGAGGCCTTTGCGATGCGCGCCGAAGACATGGCCCGCGCGCTCTCGCCATTTGCCGAACTGGCGGACCTCACCGCGCCCTTCCTCGAGGCCTGGGGCGCGGGCAAGCGCCGCTTCGGCCTTGGCGGGCTGGAGGTGGAGGTGATCATGGGCGACGCGGCCGAGACCCTGCCGCGCTGGGCCGGGCGGGCCGATGCGTGGTTTCTCGACGGGTTCGCGCCGGCGAAGAACCCCGGCCTGTGGAGCCGCGATCTGATGCGCGAGGTCGCCCGCCACACCGCGCCCGGCGGCAGCTTTGCCACCTATACCGCCGCCGGCCATGTGCGCCGGGCGCTGGCCGAGGCGGGCTTTGCGGTGGCGCGCGCGCCGGGCTACGGGCGCAAGCGGCACATGAGCCGGGGCAGGCTGGCAAATGGACGGTGAGGCGCATGACAGCCCGATCCGGGGCATCCTGCTGATGGTGGCGGCGACGGCGGTCTTCGCCCTGATGGACGCCATGTCGCGCCATGTGGCGGCGCGCAACGGGGTGGTCGCGGTGGTGATGGTGCGCTACTGGTTCATAGCCGGTTTCGTGCTGATCCGGGCGGCGCGCAGCCCCGGCGGCCTGCGCGCCGCCGCGCGCAGCGCAAGGCCCGTGCTCCAGGTCCTGCGCGGGCTGCTGCTGGCGGCGGAAATCTGCCTGACCGTCAGCGCCTTCGTGCTGCTGGGGCTGATCGAGACCCATGCGCTGTTTGCCTCCTATCCGCTGATCATCGCCGCCCTGTCGGGGCCGGTGCTGGGCGAGCGCGTGGGCTGGCGGCGCTGGGCGGGGATCGGCGCGGGCTTTGTCGGCGTGCTGATCATCCTCGCGCCCGGCGCGCGGGCGCTGTCGCCGGGGGCGCTGGTCGCGCTGGGCGGGGCGCTGGCATTTGCCGTTTACGGGCTGCTCACCCGCCTGGTGGCACGCGGGGACAGCGCCGCGACCAGCCTGTTCTGGACCGGCACGGTCGGCGCGCTGGCGATGAGCGCGGTGGGGGCGCTTTACTGGCAGCCGATCGCCGCGGAAGACCGGGGCTGGGTGCTGGCGCTCTCGGCGGTCTCGCTGCTGGGCCACTGGCTGCTGATCCGCTGCTACGAGGCGGCCGAGGCCAGCGTGGTGCAGCCCTTTGCCTTTCTGCAACTGGTATTCGTGGCAATGCTCGGGGTGGGGATCTTTGGCGAGGCGCTGCGCTGGAACGTGGTCGTCGGCGCCGGGGTGGTGGTGGCGGCGGGGCTGTTTACCCTGTGGCGCGCGCCGGCGGGGCCGGGCCCGGCCCGGGGCCGGTGACGTTCGTGACGCTCGTGACGCCCTGTTTCAGCGCGAACCGATCTCGCGGCGCAAAGTCAGCGGCAGGGTCCGGCCCGCGAGCCGCGCCCGGTAGGGGGCGAGGCCTTCGGTCACGCGCATGACGTAGTTGCGGGTCTCGCGGAACGGGATATGCTCGATCCAGTCCACCGCATTGACATCGCGCGCGCCGGGATGGCCCATCTCCTCGACCCAGCGGCGGGCGCGGCCCGGCCCGGCATTGTAGGCCACCGCCACCAGCACCGGGTTGGGGCCATGGGCTTGGAACAGGGTGGCGAGGTATTCCAGCCCGAGGCGAATGTTATAGGAAGGGTCACGGGTCAGCCGGCCCCGGTCGTAGCCGGTCTCCAGCTTGCGGGCCATGTCGCGGGCGGTGGCGGGCATCAGCTGCATCAGCCCCGCCGCCCCGGCGCGGGAGACCACCTCCGGGTGGAACTCGCTCTCGCGGCGCATGATGGCGAGCGCGAAATCCCGCGGCACGCCCTCGCGCTCCGGCAGATCCACCAGCGCGTAATAGGCGCGCACGAAGATCAGGTCGCGGGTGCGCACCAGGTATTTCGCGAGCTTTACCTGCAGGTAGGCCGCGCCCACGCTCTCGGCCCAGCCCAGCATCCGGCCAAGGTCGTCGCGCTCCAGCTCCTCGGCCAGCTGCTGGCCGAAGCGCAGCGCCAGGTAGCGCTCGCCGGCGGCCTGCAACAGGCGCATGGCCACCATCCTGCTGTCGCCCCAGAAGGCGGCCTGCTCCCAGCCGCTGAAGCGCTCCCGCCCCACCAGCGCCGGGTCCATGGGCAGGCCCGCCTTCTCGGCGGCAAGCTGGCCGTAGAAGGATGTCTGATAACGCGCGCCGAAGCGGTAGGCCTCCTGCGCCTCGGCCTCGTGTCCCAGCGCCTCGTGCGCGCGCCCCAGCCAGTAGCCGGCCCGGCCCAGGCTGATCGGGCTCCTGACCCCTTCGCGAAAGGCTTCGAAGTGGCGCAGCGCGGTGGCGGGATCGCCGAGCTTTCTGAGGGCGATGTAGCCGGCGAGCCATTCGAGATCGTTGCGCTCGCTGCCGGCGGCGATGTGGTGGCTGGCCGCCAGCCGGTAGGCCTGACGCGCCTTGCCCGCGCGCATGGACCAGCGCGCCAGGCGGCGGCGCCAGTCGCCCCAGCGGCGGGGCTGGCCCAGAGCGGCGGCGCTGGCCGAGCGCGCCAGCAGAAGCTCCGCCGCGCTCTGGTTGCGCCCCTTGGCGGCGCGCCACAGGAAGCGCTCATAGGCAAGGCCCGGATCGTCCTTCAGCGCCGCGGGCACCGCCTCGATCGCCGCGTCCACGCCCCCCTTGCGCTCGCGCAGCAAAATGCGCGCCCGGGCAAGCGCCCGGTGGGCGCTGTCCACCAGCGGCAGCATCCGCCCGGCGGCTTCGGTCTCGCCGCGCCACAGCAGCATGTCGAGGCGCTCCCAGTGGTGGGGGGCGAGCTCGGCGGCATGGGAGGCGATGAGCGCCACCTCTTCGCTCTCGCGCATCACCATGGCGGACCAGGCCCAGGCCAGCAGCGGCCCGGCTTCGTCGCCCCGCCCGCTGGCCTCCAGCGCCTCTGCAAGGCGCAGGGCGCCGGTGCCGGTCTGGGGCGGCTGCTCGGCAAAGAAATCCAGCACCGCCTGCGGGTCGGCACCGGCGGGGATGGTCGCCTCGGCGCGTTTGCGCAGGAGCTTCAGCCCCGGCCAGTCCGCCCGCCGGGCGAGAAACGCCCGGGCCTCGTCGAAGCTGCCCCTGGAGGCGCGCAGGTAATGCCACAGGATGATGTCGCGCCGGATCGTGCCCGGCCCGCCGGCGGTGTCGATCGCCTCTTCCCACTTGCCCGCGCGCATCAGGTCGAGCCCGGTCCTGAGCGCGGCGACATGGGCGGGGTTTTCGCCCGATGCCGCCGGAAGGGGGAGAAACGCCAGGAGCAGCGCCAGCAACAGGTGCCCGGCAAGGCGAGAAAATCCGTTCTTCATGGGCTCAGACTACCCGAGCCGGCCCGACCGGCAAGACACAATCTTGGCAAACCGGCCCGGGGCGGCTAGTTTCCGCCACGTTTGCAGCAGCGCGATTCACTGCCCGCCCCGGGCCGCGCCAATTGACAGGAAAGCCCATGCTCAAAGGTTCGATGCCCGCCCTCGTCACCCCGTTCAAGAACGGCCAGGTGGATTTCGACGCGCTCAAACACCTGGTCGAATGGCAGATCGGCGAGGGCTCCAGCGCGCTGGTCCCCGTGGGCACTACCGGCGAGAGTCCGACGCTCAGCCACGAAGAACACGAAGCGGTGATCGAAACCGTGGTCAGGGCCGCCGCCGGGCGGGTGCCGGTGATCGCCGGGGCGGGCTCCAACAATACCGTGGAGGCGATCCGCTTCGTCACCCATGCCCGCGCCGTGGGCGCCGATGCGGCGCTCGTCGTCACGCCTTACTACAACAAGCCCACCCAGCGCGGACTCTACGCCCACTTCGCCGCGCTCGAGGAACTGGGCCTGCCGATCATCATCTACAACATCCCCGGCCGCTCGGCGGTGGACATGTCGGTGGAGACCATGGCCGAGCTCGCCAGACTGCCCAATATCATCGGCGTCAAGGACGCGACCGGCGACATCACCCGCGTCTCCAAACAGCGCGCCGCCTGCGGCAGGGACTTCATCCAGCTTTCCGGCGAAGACGCCAGCGCGCTCGGCTTCAACGCCCATGGCGGGCAGGGCTGCATCTCGGTCACCGCCAACGTGGCCCCCCGGCTCTGCGCCGAATTCCAGGCGGCGACGCTCGCGGGCGATTATGCCAGGGCGCTCGAATACCAGGACCGGCTGATGCCCCTGCACGAGGCGATCTTCATGGAGCCGGGCGTGTGCGGAGCCAAATACGCGCTCTCCCAGCTCGGCCACTGCTCGGGCGAAGTGCGCGCCCCGCTCACCGGCCTGCTGGACGAGACCAAGGACGCCATCGACGCCGCCATGGCACATGCCGGCATCGCCCCCTGAACCCGCCGGTTTCGACGTAACGAAATATTAGGGCCTGTTGACAATCATCCTTGGGCACCGGTTCGAATCATTTTTCGCCAGCGCCAGGCAATTCTGCGCAGACAGGGCGGCCCCCTTTCAAGCAGAATTAACGCCGCGATGGCGAAAAATGATCGAATCCCACGGGGACGCGGCG
>JALWTH010000149.1 GCA_027082975.1 Paracoccaceae bacterium
CCAGCGAGGTGAACTGGAACGCGGCATCGTCCGCTTCGCCATCGCTGCCGGTATGGGCGGCGAGGAAGTCGCGATAGGCGGCCAGGTCGGCCTGGAAGGCGGGGTTGAACCAGTCGGCCCGGGTCAGGTTCAGCACCAGCGTGTCCTGGCCGGAGCCGCCGTGATATTCGTCGCTGGCGCCGCGGTTTTCCGCAGCGGTGTAGATGGCGGTGTCATTGCCGCGCCCGGCAAAGAGGATGTCGCTGCCCGCGCCGCCATCGAGCACGTCGTCGTGGCCGGGGGCGTCGTGGCCTTCGTCGTCGTCATGGCCGTCATCGTGGCCCTCGTCTTCTTCATGCCCGTCATCGTCGGACTCGTCGTCGCCATAGAGGATGTCGTTGCCCGCACCGCCATTAAGGATGTCATTGCCGCTGCCACCGACCAGTTCGTCATTGCCAGCGCCGCCATTCAGGGTGTCATTACCCTTGCCGCCCTCAAGCTCGTCATCACCGGCGCCGCCGTTCAGAATGTCATCGCCCTTGCCGCCTTCAAGCTCGTCGTCACCGGCGCCGCCGAACAGGATGTCATCCCCGGCCTTTCCCTTGATCCTGTCGTCCTTCGCGGTCCCGTACAGGGTGTCATCGGACTTCGTGCCGGAAATCTTCTTGTCTGAACTCATGGTCTTGCTCCTTGGTCTGGCGCGGGGGCCTGGTACGCGTCACATTCGCCTGTGGGGCTTCGCCTGCGGGGCCGGATTCGATGCTTGCGCCTGTCGAACCTGACGATGCGCGCCAGCCTATGCGGGCACATTGCCGGGGGCCATAATCCCCGGTCCAAGACGCATAAACTCCCGGCTGAAGCGGCTAAACCCCCAGTCGAAGCGGCTAAACCGGAGTTCAAGATGCCTTTTTTCCATGCGAATCTCGGGCAGGCTCTCCCTCTGCCGCCATGTCTGCGCGATATCTGCCCCGGTGCCAGCGCCGGCAATGCCGAAGCGGCGGGGCTGGTCCGGGCCGCGGTATCGGCGCGGCGGGGAGGACGTGGCCGAGCGCGGGCGCGTCAGCTTTCGGGCGCGCGGAAGCGGGCGAGGAAGCCGCGCGCCTGCCCGGGAAGCGGCGAGGCCAGCTCCAGCCGCCCGCCGGCGGCGGTGGCGATGGCCCGGGCGATCGACAGGCCGAGCCCGGTGCCGTCGGCCCGGCTCTGGCCGCGCGCGAAGGGCTCGGTCAGCCGGGCGAGCAGGTCGGGCGCGACGGGGTCGGCATCGTTGCGGACGGTGATCGCGCCATCGGGGCCGAGCTCGACGGCGACCGGCGTGCCGGGCGTGGCGTGGGCAAGGGCGTTTTCGACGAGGTTGCGCAGGAGGATCGCGTAGGCGTCCGGGTTCAGCGGGGCGCGCAGGCCGCCCTGGGGGATCGTCACCTGCAATCTCTCGGCATCATGTCCGCGCGCCACCTCGTCGATGACCAGCCGTGCGGCGGCCGTCAGGTCCCGCTCGTCGCCGGTGCGCACCGATCCGCCCTCGGCGCGCGACAGTTGCAGCAGCTTTTCCGACAGCCGCGCCAGCCGCCCCAGGGAAGCGGCGATCTGCGCCGCGCGCTCGGCGGCGGGGCCCGGCCCGGCTTCGGCCTGAAGCCGCTGGGCCTGGGCCAGCGCGGCGGCGATCGGGGTGCGCAACTCGTGGGCGGCATGGGCGGCAAAGCGGCGCTCGGCGGTCAGCGCGGCGTCGAGCCGGGCCATCAGCGCATTGACCGCCGCGCCGATCCCGGCCAGTTCGCGCGGCAGCCCGTCGAGCGGCAGCGCGGTCAGGTCGCCGCGCCCGCGCCGGGCGATGCGGGCGTTCAGCCGCGCCACCGCCGCCAGTTCGCGCCGCAGGATCAGGCCGATCAGCAGCAGGCCGACCGGCAGCAGCATCGCCAGCGGCGCCATCAGCCGCAAGCCCGCCGACCACATCGCCCGGCGGCGCAGGTCCAGGGGCTCGAAGGTGGTCATGGTCAGGCTTCCGCTCAGCGCGCTCAGCGAATAGCGCCGCATGCCTTCGGCTTCGGACCAGCCGGTTGCGCCCGGCGGCGGCACTGCCGCTTGCGGATAGCCGCGGCTGGCGAGCAGGATCCGCCCCTCCCGGTCCTGCACCGCATAGGCGAGGCGGGCGGCTTCTTCGTCATGGCCGAACCCGGCGATGATCTGGGCGGTGCCGTCGTCTTCGCGCTCGAAGATCTGCACCACGGCCAGCGGCATCAGCCGTTCGGCGGCCGCTTTCAGCCGCAGGTCGAAATCCCGGTGGATCGACTGCGACAGGGCGACCAGCGACCAGGCCGCCGCCCCCAGCCAGGCAAGCGTGATCGCGCCGCCCAGCCACAGGCCCAGCCGCAGGCGCAGGCTGGGCGCCTTGCGGCCGTTTCGCCCGCCCGAGCCGGGATCCGGCGCAGGATCGGGGCCGGGATCGGCGGCAGGCGCGGGAGGGCTCATCTGCCCGGCCTTCCGCGCCGGGCCGGGGTCGAGGCCAGGGCCGGGGCCGGGCCTTGGCGGCCGGGGATGCGGCTCATTCGCCCGCTCCCAGCCGGTAGCCCATCCCGCGCAGGGTCTCGATCGCCGAACGGCCCAGCTTCTTGCGCAGGCGCGAGACATGGGCCTCGATCGCGTTGCTGTCCACCTCGTCGTCGAAGGAATAGAGCCGCTCTTCCAGGTCGCCCTTCGAGAACACGCGCCGGGGCTGCTGCACCAGCGCCTCGAACAGCGCCCATTCGCGCCCGGTCAGGGCGATCGGCCGCCCGGCGCGGCTGACGGCGCGGGCGGCGAGGTCGATCTCCAGCGCTCCCAGGCGGACGAGCGGGTTGGGGTTGCCGGCATAGCGGCGCGCCACGGCGGCGACCCGCGCGCCGAGTTCGGCCAGGTCGAAAGGCTTCACGAGATAGTCGTCGGCGCCCGCGTTCAGCCCCTCGATCCGGTCCGAGATCTGATCGAGCGCGGTCAGGATGATGACCGGCACCCCGTTGCCCCCGGCCCGGATGTCGCGCAGGAAGCGCACGCCCAGCCCGTCGGGCAGCATCAGGTCGAGCAGGATCAGCCCGTATTCGGCCACCGCCAGGTGATCGGCGGCGGCGTCGAGCCGCTGGACCCAGTCCACCGAATGGCCATCGGCGACCAGCTGGTCGCGCGTTGCCGCGCCCAGCACGGTGTCATCCTCGATCAGCAGGATCCTCATGGCGCTGTCACCCTTCTTGCTCCAACCTCCCTGCTCCGTAACGCAGGCGCCCCGAGCCTGACGCTCGCAGCTTACGGGAATCTGACAGGATTTCTCAACCGCGATCAGCCCACCGTCAGCACGGGGTGGAATCACTGCCGCCATCGACAGAGCGGCCCGCGCGGTGCGGGTCGCAGGTGAAGGAAGGAGAACCGACATGAAAAAGACCCTGACCCTCTCTGCCGCCCTGCTGGCACTGCTGAGCGCCGGCAGCTTCGCGCTTGCCGATGACGATGACAGGCCGCATTTCGCCCGCGGCGAGGACGAGGCGTGTTCGGCTTCGGATCGCGACGGCGGCTTCAGGTTCTGGAGCAGGGAGTGCGAAAGCGAGCACGGCGACGTGTGGTTTATGGGGCTACGCCCTAGGTCGCATACCCATAGCCAGGCTCCCCATTTCTGACGCGTTGTGGTTCACTTTCTGCAAAGAGCAGGAGGTGAACATGGCCCGATTTGATCTGACGGATTTCGAGTGATCGGTGATCCAGCCGTTGTTGCCGACCAAGGTGCGCCTCGGTGTTGCGGCGGGACGATCGGCAGGTGCTGAACGGCATCTTCTGGCGGCTGCGCACCGGCGCGCCATGGGCCGACATTCCGGCCCGCTATGGCCCCTACACGACCTGCGTCAACCGCTTCAACCGATGGCGCAAGGCAGGTATCTGGGCGCGCATTCTCGACGCCATATCAGAGGCTTACGAGGGTGATATCCAGATGATCGACTCCTCTTCCATCCGGGTTCACCAGCACGGGGCGAACGGCCTTAAGTTCGGCGGATCAGCAAACACTCCGGGGGAGTGTTTGCCCGACGGACGGGGCGATCCGGTTGCATGGGTCGCTCGCGGGGCGGGTTGACCACCAGGATCCACGCCCTGGCCGATGCCCTCGGCCGCCCGATCCGGCTGATGCTGAGCGCGGGTCAGGCCTGGGACGGGCACGCTGGCGAGCAGCTGCTGACCGCGCTCCCCGAAGGCTGCCGTCTCTTGGCGGACCGCGCCTATGACAGCAACGCCATCCGGGCCTTGCTGGCAGATCAGGGGGCCGAGGCCGTGATCCCGTCGATGCCCCAGCGCAACCCGGTCATCCCGCACGACCGCGAGGCTTACAAGGCGCGCAACATGGTCGAGCGATTCTTCAACAAGCTAAAATACTTCCGAGCCGTCGCCACACGCTACGACAAGCGCGACGACAACTACCTCGCCTCTGTCCAACTCGCTTCTATCAGGATTTGGTTGCGATCTTATGAGTCGGTGACCTAGGCTCAGGCCTCATTGATTGATCCAGAATATGTTATCCCTTGCGCTTGAAGGTGCGGTTGATGATGTCGGCCCAGGGGCGGGCCTGAACGCCGGGCCCAGGCTGCGGATGACGGGCGGTGATCTCGGGATCGGCCTCGGCGCGGGCCTTCAGAAGTGCCGCGCGGACCTCCTCGAGGCTGGCCTCGCATTCAAGGAACCCGGCGACCATCTGCGGCTGGCCGGCCAGGCGGCAGAGATCGACCACGGCGCGGGCGGTGGTGGGGTCCGGAGTGGCGGCGGCGCGCGGTGCGTCGGGTTCTTGCACATCGCGGCCTTCGCGCCCGGCGCCGTCCCCGGCCCCGTCCGGGTCTTCATCGCTTGCCGAAGACGCTGCCTTGTCTGGCCCCCTTGCCCGTACAACCGCCTCGACCACCTCGGGCGGCGCATTGCGGAAGCGCGTGACATCGAAGCTGGCGGCGATCTTCACGGGCTCCGCGAGGGCGTCCGCAAAGCCCGCTTCCACCGCCTCGGCGGCGGTGAACCAGGTCTCCGCCGCCATCAGCGTGGCAATCTCATCCTCCGCCTTGCCCGACTTGGCGGCATAACCTTTGATCAGCGCACCCGCGATCTTGTCGAGCGCCTCGGCCATGGCGCGCATGTCGGCGGCCGTGCCCATCACCAGACCGGACGGATCATGGATCATCAGGAAGGCGTTCTCGGGCATCACCACCTCATCGCCCGCCATGGCGATGTAGGAGGCGGCCGAGGCGGCGATGCCGTCGATGCTCACCGTGACGGGCCCCGCGTGACGCTTCAGCGCATTGTAGATGGCGACCGCATCGAACACCGAGCCACCGGGGCTGTTGAGGCGCAGGGTGAGTGCCGCATCGCCCGGCAGCTTGCCCAGCTCATTGATGAAGTCCTTGGCGGAGACGCCATAGGCGCCGATCTCGTCATGGATCGAAAGCTCCGCGCCCTCGGCGGTGGCGCGGATATTGTACCAGCTGTTCATGGATCAGGTTCCCTTGTTGGGGTTCGGTTCCTTGCGGGGCGTGGCCCGTGCACCCTGCTTCTGGCTTGAGCCCTTGCCGTAGCTCAGCCCCAGCTCGGCCGCGCGGGCCGCGTCGGCCGCGTTCTCACGGTCGATCTCCTCGATATCGTAGCCCGTGGCCTCGACCGCCTTCCTGCGCGACATGAGCCCCGCCTCGATGGCGAGCAACTGCGCCTGGATGTCCTTCAGGGGATCCACCCAGTCCCAGCGCGGCGGGATCCAGTGGACGGCCCGGGCCGCCTCCCGGTCGGGCAGGTTCAGCGCGCCCGACAGCACCGCCGTCTCCAGCCAGCGCTCCCATATGGGCCGGCAGAGCTGGTGGGCAATCACCCCATGCTGCAGCTGGCTGAAGCGGCGGCGGAACTCGACGAGCTCGGCGCGCAAGGACGAATAGTTGGCCTGCCGCACATCGCCGGTGACCAGATGATAGGGCAGCCCCAGCGAGGCCGCGATCGCCAGCAGGGTGCGATACTGGAAGGCCTCGTAGCCACCGCCGACATCGGCCGGCGACGAGAACTTCACGTCCTCGCCGGGCAGCAGCACCTGCAGGGTGCCGGGCTCGAGGCTTGCGATGCCAGTGCCGTCGTCTGCATCCTCGACCGCGCCCATCAGCTGTTCTTCGGGCGCGGCCTTGGTGATGAAGCCCGCGAACATCGCCGCCGTTTTCTTCCGGTCGAGTTCGGCATCGTCGTACTGGTCCAGCAGGAACAGCCGCACCATGGCCGGGGCCACATGCGGCAGGCCGCGGATCTGGCCGGCATCGAGCGGGCGGTAGATGTGCAGCACGTCGGCGGCCGGCACCCGCACCGTTTCAGGCAGGACGTCCCCCCTGTCGGTGCTGTCCCCCGGATGGCGACGCCGGAAGTGATAGGCCACGCGCCGCCCGATCTTGTCGAACTCGATCCCGCAG
>JALWTH010000150.1 GCA_027082975.1 Paracoccaceae bacterium
CCGTGAAGGCTGCGCCCTTGAGGCCGAACAGCCATCCGCTGACGAGCGCCGCGCCGGCCGCGAGCAGGTATTTCGCCACCGAGAGCAGGAAGGCCCGGCCCATGCCGCGCGCCTCGAGCCGGGAGATGGCGACGCCCAGCGTGATCAGCATCAGCGGAATCGCCATCTGTCCGAGCAGGTCGAGCGCATGCATCAGCCACAGGGGCAGCGCCCAGCCCTGCCAGAGGAAGAGCCCGCCGAGCACCGTGCCGGCCACGATCGGTTCGCGCACGAGGGCGAGGGGGGAGCCTGCCCCCGAAACCAGCCACACCCCGAAGGTGTAGGACAGGATCGCCATGATCGCGAACACCACCACCGCGTTCTGCAAGCCGATCTCGCCATAGGCGAAGAGGGCGAGCGGCAAGCCGAGATTGCCGGTATTGCCGAAGATGAAGGGGGCGAGCCAGGTGCGCAGCGGCAGCCGCGCCCCCTTGAGGAGCAGAAAGGCAAGGGCGCCGAGAAGTCCATAGGCGAGGAGCGCGCCCCCGGCCAGTTCACGCAGGGCGCCCGGATCGACCTTCGTGCGCACGAGGGCGGTGAAGATCAGCGCCGGGATCGAGATGTTCATCGTCAGGCGGGTGACGAAGTCGATCGGGTAGGGCGCGCGTGTCCGCGTCCAGCCCCAGCCGATGGCGGCGAGCAGGAACACCGGGGCGACGACCGTCAGGACCTTGAGAACAATATCCATTCGCTGTTTCCGCCAGAAGCCGCCAACCCGCCTTCTCCTTCATGGACATGGCGGCGCGAGAGGGGTATCCTTCGGGGAAGATGGGGGCAGAGATGCTGAAGGCAAAAGCGAAATATTCGATAGGGCAGATCGTGCGGCACCGCAAGTTCGGCTTCCGCGGCGTCGTTTTCGACATCGACCCGGTATTCAGCAATACCGAGGAATGGTGGCTGTCGATCCCCGAGGAAATCCGGCCGCGGAAGGACCAGCCCTTCTATCACCTCCTGGCCGAGAATGGCGAAACCTACTACACCGCTTATGTCTCGGAGCAGAATCTCGAGCTCGATGCTTCGGGCGAGCCGGTGGATCACCCGGATATTCCCAGCCTTTTCAGCTATCTGCGCGACGGCCGCTACCGCATGGAAGTGCAGATGAACTGAGCGCGGCCCCGCCTGCTGCAGCCGGGGCCTGACACGCATCAGGCGCTGCCATCCTTCCGCGACAGGGGGGAAAGGCGCGTTGTCCTGTTGCCTGGCCGGGTGCGGCAGGCTGCCCATGCGAAGCTGCCATACGGGAAAGTATCACCTGATACCCGTCTGATCCCTGTCGGGTGACGTGCCGGCGGGTCACAGGCCGAGGGCGCAGCCGTCCTTGCGCGGGTCGGATGCGCCTTCGAGCACGCCGCGGTCATGATGGATGAACACGGCCTGCGCCCCGCCGAGCGGTGCTTCGGGGATCGTCACCCTGTGCCCCATGGCGGCGAGGGCGTCATGCACCTCGGGTCTGTAGCCCCGTTCGAGC
>JALWTH010000151.1 GCA_027082975.1 Paracoccaceae bacterium
AAAATATCCCGGGGGGTCCGGGGGGCAGCGCCCCCCGGCCGGTCGGATTGCGCCAGCAATCCGAAACCGCTCATGGCCAGCCCTCCCAGCCGGGCCGCTTCCGCCGGATCGCCGCCAGCACCTCCTCGGGCGGCGCCAGCGTCTGCGCCGAATAGGTGGCGAATACCTCGAGCGTCACCGTGTCGCGCGCCGCGTGAAACCACTTGCCGCAGCCCGCCGCATGGCGCCAGCGCTCGAAATGCACGCCCCGGGGGTTCTTGCGCTCGAACAGATAGGCGGCGAATTCCTCCTCCGACGCCTCCGGCCCCCGGCGCGCGATATGCGCCTCGCCCCCGGGCGCAAGCTCGGTCTCGTCGGCCATCACCCCGCAATACGGACATTCCAGCAGCAGCATTTCCCGCCTCCCTCCTGCACCACGCGCCTAATGCGCCACCCCCGCGGCCACGCTTTCGTCGATGAACCGCCCCTCGCGAAAGCGCTCGAGCCCGAAGGGCGCGGCCAGCGGCCCCGGCGCGTCCTTGGCCACCAGTTCGGCCATCGCCCAGCCCGAGCCGGGGATGGACTTGAAGCCCCCCGTGCCCCAGCCGGCATTGATGTAGCAGCCCTCAAGCGGGGTCTTCGACAGGATCGGCGAGCGGTCCCCGGTCATGTCCACGATCCCGCCCCACTGGCGCATCATCCTGAGCCGCGAGATGATGGGGAAGGTCTCGACCAGCGCGCGCACGGTCTCCTCGATATGGTGAAAACTGCCGCGCTGGGTGTAATTGTTATACCCGTCGGCACCGCCGCCGATCACCAGTTCGCCCTTGTCGGACTGGCTCATGTAGCCATGCACGGTGTTGGCCATCACCACCACGTCAATGGCGGGCTTGATGGGTTCCGAGACCAGCGCCTGCAGCGCCACGCTCTCGATCGGCAGGCGAAAACCCGCCATTTCCGCAAGCACGCCGGAATGGCCCGCCACCACGATGGCAAGCTTCTTCGCGCCGATATGGCCCCTGGTGGTCTCGACGCCGGTGACCCGCCCGCGCTCCTGCGTGATCCCGGTCACCTCGCAGCGCTGGATGATGTCGATCCCCATCGCCGAGCAGGCGCGCGCATAGGCCCAGGCCACCGCGTCATGGCGCGCGGTGCCGCCGCGCGGCTGCCAGAGCGCGCCCAGCACCGGATAGCGCGGGCCGGAGACATTGATGATCGGCACCAGTTCCTTGACCCGCTCGGGGCCGATGAACTCGGTCGCGACCCCCTGCAGGCGATTGGCATGCGCCGTGCGCAGATAGCCGCGCTTTTCGTGCTCGGTCTGGGCCAGCATCAGCACCCCGCGCGGGCTGAACATCACGTTCATGTTCAGATCCCGGCTCATGGTCTCGTAGAGGCTGCGCGCCTTTTCATAGATCGCCGCCGAGGGGTCCTGGAGGTAATTGGAGCGGATGATGGTGGTATTGCGCCCGGTATTGCCGCCGCCGAGCCAGCCCTTTTCCAGCACCGCCACGTCGGTAATGCCGTGATTGCGCGCGAGATAATAGGCGGTGGCCAGCCCGTGGCCGCCCGCGCCCACCACCACCACCTCATAGGCGGGCCTGGGCGCGGGGCTGCGCCAGGCGCGCTCCCATCCCTGGTGATAGCGGACAGCCTCGCGGGCAATGGCAAAGGCGGAATAGCGGCGCATGGGTGATTCCCTCCTGTGCCCGAAAGCCAGCCGGGCATCCTCGCCGCCAATCTACGCAAATTCGCGGCCCTGCCAAGACGGCAGAGCGCCGCTTGGGCGGCGAAATCCGACATTGCGCGCGCGACACGGCGACCGGTTGCGCGCAGGGTACGACGCCCAATTGTCCGTGCGACACGGCGACCGGTTGCATGCGTGGCACGACGGCGGTGGTAGGCCCGGCAGGACTCGAACCTGCGACCAAAGCGTTATGAGCGCTCCGCTCTAACCAACTGAGCTACAGGCCCGCCGCGTCCCTGTTACCAAATCAGGCAGGTGCGTCAACTGCCGCGGGAGCCGGGAGCGGCAAATCGCGCGCCTCCGGGGGGCGCGAATCCGTGGACACGGGGCCGGGCTTGCTCTATCCGGTCCCTGTCTGGCATGGCGCAGGGGGGTGAGATGGCAGAGGCGAAAGACGGGCTGACCTATGCCGCCGCCGGGGTGGATATCGACGCGGGCAATCGGCTGGTGGAGCGGATCAAGCCGGCGGCGCGCATGACCGACCGGCCCGGGGTGATGGCGGGGCTGGGCGGCTTTGGCGGGCTGTTCGATCTGGCCGCCGCGGGCTATCGCGACCCGGTGCTGGTGGCGGCGACCGACGGGGTGGGCACCAAGCTCAGGATCGCCATTGATACGGGGCTGGTTGAGACGATCGGCATTGATCTCGTGGCCATGTGCGTGAACGATCTGGTGTGTCAGGGGGCGGAGCCCTTGTTTTTCCTAGATTATTTCGCAACCGGAAGGCTCGAGGCCGACTCCGCCGCGCGCATCGTCGAGGGCATTGCCGGCGCCTGCAAGGCCTCGGGCGCGGCCCTGATCGGCGGCGAGACCGCCGAGATGCCGGGCATGTATGCGGATGGCGACTTTGACCTCGCTGGCTTTGCCGTGGGCGCCATGGAGCGCGGGGGCGCGCTGCCCGCCGGGGTGGCCGAGGGCGACGTGCTGCTGGGGCTTCTGAGCGACGGGGTCCATTCCAACGGCTATTCGCTGGTGCGCGCAATCGTCGGGCGCGCGGGGCTCGCCTGGAGCGACCCGAGCCCCTTTGGCGCGGGCGCGCTGGGCGCGGCCCTGCTCACGCCCACCCGGCTCTATGTGCGCCCGGCGCTGGCGGCGATCCGCGCGGGCGGCGTGCACGGGCTCGCCCATGTCACCGGCGGCGGGCTCACCGAGAACCTGCCGCGCGTGCTCCCCGAGGGGCTGGGCGCGCGGGTGGAGCTTGCGGCCTGGGAGCTGCCCGCGGTCTTTGCCTGGCTGGCCGAGGCGGGCGGGCTCGCCGAAAGCGAGATGCTCAAGACCTTCAATGCCGGCATCGGCATGGTGCTGGTGGTGGCCCCCGAACGCGCCGGGGCGCTCGCGGCCCTGCTCTCGGAGGCAGGCGAGCGGGTGGCGCGGCTGGGCGAGGTGGTGGCCGGGGCAGGGGTCTCTTATACGGGGCGGCTGCGGTGAGCGAGGAAAGGCCGGTGAAGCGCGTCGCGATCCTGATTTCCGGCAGCGGCTCGAACATGGTGGCGCTGGTGGGGGCGCTCGCCGACATGCCCGACGCCTGCGCCTGCCTCGTGCTCTCCAACCGCCCCGAGGCGGCGGGCCTTGCAAAGGCCGAGGCGCTTGGCGTGCCCACGGCGGTGGTGGACCACCGCGCCTTCGGGGGCGACCGGCAGGCCTTCGAGCGCGCGCTGCAGGCGGCGCTCGAGAAAGCCGCGCCCGACGTGATCTGCCTTGCCGGCTTCATGCGGGTCTTGAGCGGCGATTTCGTCGCCCGCTGGCAGGGGCGGATGCTCAATATCCACCCCTCGCTGCTGCCCAGGTACAAGGGGCTCGACACCCACCGCCGCGCGATCGAGGCCGGCGAGCGCGAGGCCGGTTGCAGCGTGCACGAGGTCACCGCCGAGCTCGACGGCGGCCCGGTGTTGGGGCAGGCGCGCGTTGCCATCCAGCCCGGCGACACGCCCGAGCGCCTCGCCGCGCGCATCCTGCCGCTGGAGCACCGCCTTTACCCCGCCGTGCTCAAGCGCTTTCTTGCCGGCGAGCGCCGCCCGCTCTTTCTCGACTGAGCGCCAAACGCCGCACGGCCGGGCCTTTTCTTTTCGCGCCCGAGCGCCTATCAAGCGGCAAACGGGAATAACCGAAAGCTGATATGCAGACCATTACCACAACCGAGGCGCTAGAGAGCTATTGCGCCCATGCCGCGAAATTTCCCTATGTGACTGTCGATACGGAGTTTCTGCGCGAGCGCAGCTATTATTCGAAGCTCTGCCTCGTGCAGCTGGCCGTGGCCGGCGAGGATGACGAACAGGACGCGGTGCTGGTGGACCCGCTGGCCGAGGGGCTTTCGCTCGCCCCGCTCTACCGGCTGTTTGCCGACGAAAGCGTGGTCAAGGTCTTTCACGCCGCGCGCCAGGATCTGGAGATCTTCTACCACGATGCCGGGATCTTCCCGAAGCCGCTGTTCGATACCCAGGTGGCGGCGATGGTCTGCGGCTTTGGCGACCAGGCGGGTTATGAAACGCTGGTGCGCAAGATCGCCCGCGCGCAGGTGGACAAGAGTTCGCGCTTTACCGACTGGTCGCGCCGGCCGCTGAGCAAGGCGCAGAAGAAATACGCGATCGGCGATGTGACCCATCTGCGCCGGATCTACGAGTGGCTGCGCGACGAGCTTGAAAGAAACGGGCGCGCCTCGTGGCTCGACGAGGAAATGCAGGCGCTGACCAGCCCCGAGACCTATGTGATCGCGCCCGAAGACGCCTGGAAGCGGCTCAAGACCCGCACAAGCTCCGGCGCTTTCCTCGCGGTGGCGCGCGAGCTTGCGCGCTTTCGCGAGGCCCATGCGCAGGAGCGCAACATCCCGCGCAACCGGGTGTTCAAGGACGACGCGCTGCTGGAGCTTGCCTCCTCGCGCCCGCGCGACATGAAGGAGCTTTCGCGCTCGCGCCTGCTGTTGCGCGAGGCGCGCAAGGGGGCGATCGCCGAGGGGATCCTCGCCGCGGTCAAGGCCGGGCTCGCGGTGCCCAGGGAGGACCAGCCGCGCCCGGCAAAGAGCGCGCGCGACAAGCTGCAGGTGAACCCGGCGCTCGCCGACCTGCTCAGGGTGCTGCTCAAGGCCCGCTGCACCGAGGAGAAGGTGGCGCAGAAGCTCGTCGCCTCGGCCGCCGATCTGGACGCGCTGGCCGCCGGCAAGCGCGACATCCCCGCGCTCAGGGGCTGGCGGGCGCAGGTCTTCGGCAAGGACGCGCTGGCGCTCTGCGAGGGCAGGCTGGCGCTCGGCGCCCGGGGCAAGCGGGTGGTGACCCTCGCGATCCCGGCCGGAGAAGAGGCGGCGGAAAGCGGCGCCTGACGCGCCTGACGCGACCGGCCCGGCCCCGATTTTTCTGCGAAAAATCGCCTCCCCCCTCGAGGTCGCTTAAAGGTCCCGAGAGGGAATGCCCGCGCCTAGCGGCGCGCGCTCATGCTGTTGCTGGCGCCGATCACGCGGATCTGTCGCACCCCGGCGAGGCGGATTTCCGGTATGGCTGTGGCGACGATGATCTCGCGCGCATTGGGGCGGCCTTGGGGCGTGACGCCGGGCGGCTCGGCGATGCGGAAGCTGTAGGTCAGCACCCCGTCCACCGGCTTGCCGTCGTTTTCCGCCACCAGTTCGGCGCTCCAGTAGCCCAGCCGCGGCGGCAGGCCGGTGACCTGCAGGATCGCGCCTTCGGGATTGCGCAGGACCTTGAGCGAGGTGACGCGGGCGATCAGTTCGCGCGTATCGGCGCTGTCGCCATAGCCGCCCCTGGGCTCGAGGACGATCCGGTCTTCCTTGCCGCCGGAAAACCAGTTCAGCGGGTTCAGCCGGCTGTCGGCACAGGCCGACAGGCCGAGCCCCAGCGCAAGGGTGATGAGAAAGCGGCCTGACATGACTCCCCCGGTTCGTTCTCGCCTCTTGGCTAGCGCAATTCGTCGCGGTTGGAAAGGGGCGGGCTGGACCTTTGGCCGGGGCGCGCCTATTTAGCCGGAGTGTCAGCCGGAGGAGTGGAATGGCCAGCGAAGCTTTCGAGGAAATCGCCGAAGATTTCGCCTTTCTCGACGATTGGGAGGCGCGCTACGGGCATGTGATCGAGCTCGGCCGGGCGATGGCGCCGATGGACGAGGCGCTGAAGGTGCCGGCGACCAGGGTAGAGGGCTGCATGAGTCAGGTCTGGCTGCACCCGGAGATCCGCGACGGGCGGTTTCACTTCCAGGGCGACAGCGACGCGCTGATCGTGCGCGGGCTGATCGCGCTTTTGCACGCGCTCTATGACGGGGTGCCGGTGGGCGAGGTGGCCGGGATCGACGCCCAGGCGGAGCTTGCCCGCCTCGGGCTCAACGACCACCTCTCGGCCCAGCGCTCCAACGGCTTGCGCGCCATGGTCGAGCGCATCCGCAAGCTGGCGGCGGAGGCGGCCTAGGCTCAGGACCCATCAATCCCGCGCTCACAGCGGCTTGAGGCGCGAAATATCAGGGGTTTTTTGCCCGCCGGACAGGGTGGGCCCCCTTTCCAAGGGCAAAAGGCCCCTGAGATGAAGCGCCTGCACCGCCCTGCGGGTCCGGCGGATTTGCTCCCTGAATGCGTTGCAAGTCCT
>JALWTH010000152.1 GCA_027082975.1 Paracoccaceae bacterium
GCCGCGCGGGGCACCGATGCGCTGCCGGTTTTCGACATGGCCGACCCGATGGGCCTGTCCAGCTGCGTTGCCTGCGGCGAATGCGTGCAGGCCTGCCCGACCGGCGCGCTGATGGAAAAGACGGTGATGAACCCGGACGCCACCCGCCGGACCGTTTTCGCCGATACCACCGTTGACAGCGTCTGCCCGTTCTGCGGCGTCGGCTGCCAGACCGAACTGCATGTGAAGGACGGGCGCATCGTCAAGGTGGACGGGCGCAAGGGGCCGGCCAACCGCGGCAAGCTGTGCGTCAAGGGGCGGTTCGGCTTCGACTATGTGCACAGTCCCGAACGGCTGACGGTGCCGCTGATCCGGCGCGACGATGCGCCCAAGCGCGGTGATGCGCGGCTGAGTTTCGCCACCCTCGGCGAGGTGTTCCGCGAAGCGACCTGGGAAGAGGCGATGACGCGCGCCGCCCGGGGGTTCCGCGCGATCCTCGATGCCGATGGCGGCAAGGCGCTGGCCGGGTTTGGCAGCGCCAAGGGCACCAATGAAGAGGCCTATCTTTTCCAGAAACTGATCCGCCAGGGCTTTGGCACCAACAATGTGGATCACTGCACGCGGCTGTGCCACGCTTCGAGCGTCGCGGCCTTGATGGAGGGCGTCGGCTCGGGCGCGGTGTCGGCGCCGTTCACCGCCGCCGACGATGCCGAGGTGATCCTGGTGATCGGTGCGCGCCCGGAACAGAACCACCCGGTGGCCGCGACCTATTTCAAGCAGGCCGCCAGGCGCGGTGCGAAACTGATCGTGATGGATCCGCGCCGCCAGGGCCTGATGCGCCACGCCAGCCACCCGGTGGTGTTCAAGCCCGGCCGCGACGTGGCGCTGCTGAACGCGATGCTGAACGTGATCGTCGAAGAGGGGCTGCACGATGCGCCCTATGTGGAAAAATACCTGGACGGGTTTGCGGCGCTGAAACGCAAGCTGCGCGACTTCACCCCCGAAGCCATGGCCGAACTCACCGGCGTCGCCCCGGATTATCTGCGCGAGATCGCCCGCCTGTTCGCCACCTCCAAGGCCTCGATCATTTTCTGGGGCATGGGGGTCAGCCAGCACGTGCACGGCACCGACAACGCCCGCTGCCTGATTGCGCTGTCGCTGGTGACCGGCCAGGTTGGCCGCCCCGGTACCGGGCTGCATCCGTTGCGCGGTCAGAACAACGTGCAGGGTGCGTCGGACGCCGGGCTGATCCCGATGGTCTATCCGAACTACGCATCGGTCGAGGATCCCGATGTGCGGGCGCGTTACGAAGACGCCTGGGGCCGGGCGCTGGACCCGAAAAGCGGGCTGACGGTGGTGGAAATCATGAACGCGATCCATGCCGGCGAGATCCGCGGCATGTATGTGATGGGCGAAAACCCGGCCATGTCGGACCCGGACCAGCGCCACGCGCGCGCAGCCCTTGCCCGGCTGGATCACCTGGTGGTGCAGGACATATTCCTGACCGAAACCGCCTGGCATGC
>JALWTH010000153.1 GCA_027082975.1 Paracoccaceae bacterium
GAATGGTACCCATGGGGCAGGTTTACGCCCCCCGCCGCCACAGGGCAACCGAAACAAGCCGCTCGGGACTCGCCCTGCCTGTTGACCCCTGCGCCAATACGCCCCATGCTGGCGGCATTGATACGGCCCGGCCGGACGCCCGGGGTGGCGGCCCAACAGATTTTTGCCGAGATACAGGGAGATTGCCTTGGAACCCGTCAGCCATACCTTCGGCGAATTCCTGCTTTCCCTGCTGCATGGCGTGGCCACGGTCGTCATGGCGCTGGCGGGGATCGGATTCAGCCCGCCGCCGGTGCCGGCTTCGTTTCCCGCGCAGCGCCCGGCGCCGGCCCCGGACCCGGCCCCGCGCGCCCTGCCGGTGGAGATGCGCGTGGGCGCGGAGGCCTTCCGCCCCGGCGCGCCGGTGACCTTCGCCCGGCAGCAGACCGCTTTCGGCCCGGCAATCCTGCTGCAACTGGCCGAGGCGGACCGGGCCGGGCTCGCCGCCTTTACCGCCGCCCATGTGGGCGAGGACGCCCAGCTGCTGGTCTGCGGCAAGGTGGTGATGGCGCCGCGCATCCTGGAGCCGGTCAACGTCCCGGCGCTCACCCTGAGCGGCCCGGAAGTGACTGACCTGCTTGGAGGCTTCATGCGCAGCGGCTGCCCATGAGCCCGAGGCCACGGGCCCCTGCCGGGGGCGGGCGCATGGCGATCTTGATGCATCCGTTTGAACCTGTCTCTTGCATTGCCATTACGGCAGGGGGAGCCGGAGACGGGAGGTGAAATGCAGGGTCCGGGCGCCAAGGGGCGGCATTTGGCAGCTTTCTTGGGTTTATGGGCCTACGTCCTGGCCCCTTTCATCTTGGCCCAAATACTCCCGCCGGAGGCCTCGAATCTCCCGGTCCCGCCCCCCGCTTGCAGGCCCTGCGGCCGGGAGAGGCCGGGAGCGGCGGCTGTGGCCTTACCCCGACTTCCTGCGATAGTGCATGCGCCTGAGCGAGCCGGTCCTGGAGCGCATCAGGATGGTCTCGCAGCTCAGATAGCCCGGCTCGCGCCGGATTCCGGCGACGAGCGAGCCGTCGGTGACCCCGGTCGCGGCAAAGATCACGTCGGCGGTCACCATGTCGTCGCGCGCATAGATCCGGTCGAAATCCTCTATCCCGGCGCGGGCGGCGCGGGCGCGTTCGTCGTTGTTGCGAAAGATCAGCCGGCCCCACATCTGCCCGCCCATGCATTTGAGGGCGCTGGCGGCGAGCACGCCTTCGGGCGCGCCGCCCGAGCCCATATACATGTCGATCCCGGTCTTTTCGGCTTCGGCGCAGTGGATCACCCCGGCCACGTCGCCATCGGTGATCAGCCGGATCGCGGCGCCGGTGGCGCGTATCTCGGCGATCATCGCTTCGTGGCGGGGGCGCTCGAGGATGCAGACGGTGATCTGCGCGGGCTCGCAGCCCCTGGCCGCGGCGAGCGCCTCGATCCGCTCGGCGGGCGCCATGTCGAGGCTGACCACGCCGGGCGCATAGCCCGGGCCGATGGCGAGCTTGTCCATGTAGACATCGGGCGCGTGCAGGAGCGTGCCGCGCGGGGCCATGGCGATGACGGTGAGCGCGTTGGGCATGTCCTTGGCGGTAAGCGTGGTGCCTTCGAGCGGGTCAAGGGCGATATCCACCGCCGGCCCCGAACCGCTGCCCACCTCCTCGCCGATATAGAGCATCGGCGCCTGGTCGCGCTCGCCCTCGCCGATCACCACCCTGCCGGCGATGTCGAGGCGGTTGAGCTGCGTGCGCATGGCGTTGACCGCGGCCTGGTCGGCGGCCTTTTCGTCGCCCCGGCCAATGAGGTCCGCGGCGGCAATGGCGGCGGCCTCGGAGACGCGGGCCAGTCCCAGCGACAACATGCGGTCGTGAAAATCGGGTGCGGCGGTCATGGAAATCCCTGTCATATGTGTCGGTTATCACTGGTCGCAGCTTAGCAGTCCGTTCGGCGCAGGGAAGCGATTTTTCGCGAGAAAGATCGGCGCGCCCCGCCCGCGCGTCCATCGCCTATCGGCGCGCCCAGGTGGCGAGGGAGAACTGGTAGCTGATGCCGAGGCCGAGAGAGGTGCTTTCGAAGGAATTGGCCGAGCCCGGATTCAGCCGCTGGCCCAGCGAGATCGTCTTGCCCAGCTGCGAATAGACGGCCAGCCTCTCGTCGATATCGTAGCTGATGCCGGCGGCGGTGTAGATCAGCGGCCCCGGATTGGCTACTGCGTCATTGAGCCCGGTGGTGATCTGGGCATAGGCGCGCAGGCGGCCACCCGCCAGAGGCGCGCTCTGCCAGCCCAGCCCGGCCAGCCCCTCCACATAGCCGGCATAGCCATTGTAGGGCTCGGTGGCGGCGGCGATTTGGAAGGGGATGTACCAGTGCGGGCTCAGGCTGTAATCGAGCTGCATTGCCAGCAGGTCGAGATCGGGCATGGCGCTGCCGTTGACCACCAGCCCTGTCTGGCGGCGGAAAAAGACATTGGCGCGCAGGCCCCTGAGCGCGATCCCCGCATGGTCGCGCCGCTCGGCCGCCTCGGCCGCCTGGGCCGCAGAGGGCATCCGGTAGCTGAGCCCCAGCCCCAGCGACCAGTTCTTCGACGAGCCCAGCGGCGCAAACAGGTAGCCTGCCGAGAGCGTGGCGGCGAGGCGGTCGCTGATCGCATATTCCAGCCGGACCTTGGGATAGATCACCATGCCGGGGCCGGTATCAAAGGCGCTGGTCACCCAGCCCCCGGAGCCGATGCCGAGCTGGGCATAGAGGTTCAGCCGCTTGCCCAGCGCGAAGCGCCGCCCGATCCCGGCCTGGGCCTGATTGTACCAGATCAGCCCTCCCGCCCCCAGGTCGAGACCGGCAAAGGCATAGCCGCGTTCGGAGAAATAGCTGGAAACCTGGGTCGAAACCAGAGTCAGCGGGCCGGTATAGGAGCCGGTCGGGTTGATCTGCCGCAAGCGGCTGACTTCGAAGGAGACATCCAGCTCCTGCCCCAGCCGCCCGTAATCGGCGGGGTCGATCGGGCTTTGGGTGGCGCTGTAGCCGCCGACCGAAAAACGCAGCGGCTTCTGGAGGAAGAAATCCAGCGTGGTGTCGTTGATCGGCGAATTGGCGATGGTGATATTGGCGATGTTCACCCCCGCGCGCAGGCCGCCGAAATCGCGCCCGAGGCCGATATATCTGCGCATGTAGGTGCCATCGCCCGAAAGCGCGATGATGCCCGCGATCGACGCCCCCCCGGCGCCGGCGCCATAGGCCAGCCCGGCGGTGGCGAACCATGCGTTGCCCAGCGGGACCTGTGCGTGCAGGGTGACATCGGCGGAGAAGAAGCCGCCGTAATTGCCTTCGAACATCGGCGCGCTGGCGCCGATCCCGCCATAGAGCCAGGGGGTGAGCTGCTGCAGGTAATGCAGGCCCATGAGGTCGAACCTGCCGCCGCTGGTGAGCGCGAGATTGGCATGGTCGAGCACCACCATGGCTTCGGCGTCGCTCAGAGAGGCGCTCAGCGGCGCGCCCGGGGCGGAGGGGCCGGACGGGGCAGAGAGGCCGGACGGGGCAGGGCCGGCCGACACGCCATGCCCCGCGCACAGGAGGCTCAGAGCCAGGATTTTTCCGAAGGAGCGCATGGGTGGGTGGCCTTGCTCGATATGCCGCGCCGCCTGCCGGCTGGGGAACGGGGCGCTTCTGGCGGTGTTGTCTTTCGGATGCAGACCGGACGAACGACGAACGGCTGATCCGGGCCAGCCTAACGGCGCGACGCCGGCCCCGTCAAGCGTCACGGTTGTGCCGCGGGGGCTTCGCCGCCACCAATCGCGCCCCTGCTCCAGTGAGGCTCTGGCATGGTGGCTCCGTATCGCGAGGGGCGCTTGCGGACATGCGGCGCGGGAGACGATTTTTCGCAAGAAAAATCGCGCCCGCCTCAGCCGTCCCGCGCGGCCTCGATCGCGGCGACGATATCGCCGATCACCGCGTCGAGCAGCGCTTCGTCCTCGCTCTCGCCCATGACCCGGATCCTGGGTTCGGTGCCGGACTTGCGGATCAGCAGCCGCCCGCTTTCGGCCAGCCGCGCCTCGCCCTCGGCAATCGCCGCCTGCGCGGCGGGGGCCGAGAGCGGGTCGCTGCCCTTTTCATAGGCGACGTTGACGAGCTTCTGGGGCACCGGCTCGAACTGCTGGGCAAGCTCGCTGGCCGGCTTGCCGCTCGAGACCATGGCAGCGAGGAATTGCAGGCCTGCCAGCAGCCCGTCGCCGGTGGTGGCGTGGTCGGTCATCACGATATGGCCGGATTGCTCGCCGCCCAGATTGTAGCCGCCCTTGCGCATGGCCGCGACCACGTGGCGGTCGCCCACATCGGTGCGCAGGAGCGCGATCCCCTGGCTCTCCAGATAGCGCTCCAGCCCCAGATTGGACATCACCGTGGTCACCAGAACCGGCCCCATCAGCCGGCCCGCATCGGCCCAGCTTGTGGCAAACAGCGCCATCACCTGGTCGCCGTCGGCAATACGGCCCTTTTCGTCGATGATCGCCACCCGGTCGGCATCGCCATCGAGACAGATGCCCAGATCGGCGCCGGTCTCGGCCACTTTGGCGGCGGCGGCCTCAGGCGCGGTGGAGCCGCAGCCCTCGTTGATGTTGAAGCCATCGGGGGCGGTACCGATCTCGACCACCTCGGCGCCCAGTTCCCAGAGCAGCTCTGGCGCGGCGCGATATGCGGCGCCATTGGCCGCGTCGATCACCACCTTGAGCCCGTTGAGGCGCAGCCCCGGCGGCAGGGTGGTCTTGAGAAATTCCACATAGCGCTGGCGGCCCTCGTCCACGCGCCTGGCGCGGCCGATATTTTCCGAGCGCACCGGCTCCACCCCGTCGCGCACCATGGCGGCGATCTTCTGTTCGGCTTCATCCGAGAGCTTGAAGCCGTCGGGGCCGAACAGCTTGATGCCGTTGTCGTGGCTGGGGTTGTGCGAAGCCGAGATCATGATGCCGAGATCGGCGCGCATGGAATGGGTGAGCCTTCCCACCGCCGGGGTGGGCACGGGGCCGAGCAGCAGCACGTTCATGCCGGTGGAGGTGAGCCCGGCGGTGAGCGCGTTTTCGATCATGTAGCCCGAAAGGCGGGTATCCTTGCCGATCACCACCCGGTGCCGGTTGAGCCCGTCGCGGCGAAAGTAGCGCCCGGCGGCGGCCCCGATCGCAAGCGCCGTGGGGGCGTCCATCGGCCAGGCATTGGCCCGCCCGCGCACGCCGTCGGTGCCGAAAAGCGATTTGTTTGCAGTATCTTTGGCCTGTTTGCTCATATATCTGCCTCACCCTCTGTCGCGGCCATGAACAGGGTCACGGCCTGCCGGGTTTCTGCAATATCATGCACCCGGACGATCTGCACCCCCTGACCTATCGCCGCCAGCGCCACGGCGAGCGAGCCAGAGAGGCGCTGGCCGGGCTCGGCTGCGCCCGCGAGCCGGCCGATGAAGCCCTTGCGCGACACCCCCAGCAGCAGCGCGCAGCCCAGCGCGTGAAACAGGCCGATGCGCGCAAGCAGCGCGAGGTTGTGTTCGAGCCGCTTGCCGAAGCCGATCCCCGGGTCCAGCACCAGGCGCGCGCGCTCGACCCCGCCCGCCTCGGCCGCCGCCGCGCGCGCTTCGAGGTAGTCATAGACATCGAGCAGCACATCGTCATAGCGCGGGTCGTGCTGCATGGTCCTGGGCTCGCCCTGCGCATGCATCAGGCAGAGCGCGAGGTGGGTGTTATACACGGTGTCGGCCATGTCGCGGTCATGGGTGAGGGCGGAGACATCGTTGATCATGTCGGCCCCCGCCCAGAGGCCCTCGGCGGCGACGCGCGCCTTGCGGGTGTCGAGCGAAACCGGCAGGTCGAGCCCCGCGCCGCGCAGCGCCTTGAGCACCGGAATCACCCGGGCGATTTCCTCGCCCACCGGCACCGGCTCGGCCCCGGGCCGGGTGCTCTCGCCGCCGATATCGAGGATGTCGCAGCCGGCGGCGACCATCTCGCGCGCGGCGGCCACGGCCTGATCGGGGCCGCTGAAGCGCCCGCCATCGGAGAAGCTGTCGGGGGTGACATTGAGGAT
The DNA here is from genome assembly GCA_027082975.1 of Paracoccaceae bacterium. Taxonomy (GTDB): domain Bacteria; phylum Pseudomonadota; class Alphaproteobacteria; order Rhodobacterales; family Rhodobacteraceae; genus JAAEUB01. The sequence goes on from JALWTH010000153.1 coordinate 6,076, forward strand.
GCCCATGATCCGCGGGCGCTCGAGCGTGAGCCCGGCAATGGGCGCGCGCGGGGCGGTGAGGCGGGCGAGGATCTCCGGCGGCGTCTCGCTGGCAGGCAGGATCTCGGGCGCTGCGCTGCGCGAAAGCCGCTCGACGCGCTCGAACCAGGCCCAGCCGCCGGCCAGCGGCAGGGCCTCCGGCGGTCGGGCCGGGCC
>JALWTH010000154.1 GCA_027082975.1 Paracoccaceae bacterium
GTTCCCGCCCGCCCCTTCTTCTGGCCGTAAATATCCCCGCCGGAGGCCCGATTTTTCTGCGAAAAATCGGAAGGCTCGGCCGCAGGCCGAGCCATGCCCAACCCTTGCAGGCCGTCAGGCCGAAAGGGGCGGGAGCGCCCCCTTCCGGGCATCAGTGCCGCATCAGCACCGGCACGTCGGCCACTTCCAGCATGTGCCGCGTGGCCCCGCCCATGATCGCCTCGCGGAAGCGCGAATGGCCATAGGCCCCCATGACCACGAGCCCCGCGCCCTTGTCGGCGACATGGCGGTTGAGCACGTCGGAAATGCGCGGCAGGGTGCGCGCCAGCACCGAGACCTCGGCCCGCACCCCGTGCCGGGCCAGCCATTGCGACAGCCCGCCGCCGGGATCGGAGCGCTCCGGCCCGTGCACCGGCGGGTCGATGATGGTGATGCAGACGCGTTCGGCGGCCTTGAGCAGCGGCAGCGCCGCCCGGCAGGCGCGCAGGGCTTCGGAACTGTCGTTCCAGGCCACGACGACATTTTCGAAGCGAGGGGGTATCTCCTCTCCGTCCGGCAGCACCAGCACCGGGACTTCGCCGTTGAACAGCGCCGCCTCGAGCACGGCTTCGTGCTCGTGGCCGCGGTTTTCGCCGTAGGGCCGGGGCAGCACCACCAGATCGGAGAATCGGGTGCGATATGCGATCAGGCCGGTGAGGGTGGCGGTCTGGGCGGTGACCGCATCGGTGGACCAGGTGAAATCGGCTCCCCGCAGGGCGCCGCGGGCGGCGGCTTCCAGCGCCTCGGCGTGTTTCCTGGCCTGCGCCAGATTGTCCTGGAGCAGCATGGCCGAGGCGCCGGCATAATAGACATCCGGCCGGGTGAGATCGAGCCCGAGGCAGATGACATCCAGGTGCGCGTCGTGCTCCCGGGCTATTCTGGCCGCATTTTCAAGCACATGGCCCAGCATGTCGGGTTCGAGGATCACTGTGGAAACGGATTTGTATTCCATTCGGCTTCTGTCGCTTGTCCTGCCAGTTGCGTTTTCGCCTGCGACCTTTTTGCCCGAGAGACGGGTTGCATGCATTGATATGGGTCAAGCCGTAAATGTCGCACCGGCGGGACGGGCCTTTTTGACCTGGATCAAGGTTTTCTTAACCTTACCCCGTCAAACCGGGTGCAGCCGAAACTGCCCCCTGTGCCGCCAGGCGGGGAGGGTGTGTGCATTCGCAAGAGGAAGGACGGAAAAATGTGGGACTATATCAAGCTGCTTGTCCTCGCCGTGATCATGGTCGCGGCCGGATATGTGGCCAACAATGCCCGCGACCTGGCCTACATGGTCTCCGCCATAGAGGTGGTGCTGGTCGCGCTGGTGGCTTTCATCGTCATCATGAGAGGCATGGGGGAGGTGAAGGCCGAGCCCGAGACCGGCTACATGGACGGCATCATCCGGGTCGGGGCTATCCTGACCATGTTCTGGGGCATCGTCGGCTTCACGGTCGGGGTCTGGATCGCCTTCGAGCTGGCCTTTCCCGAGCTGAACTTCTCGCGGGCGCTGGACGGGTATCTCAACTTCGGGCGCATCCGCCCGCTGCACACCTCGGCGGTGATCTTCGCCTTTGGCGGCACCGGGCTGCTGACCACCTCGTTCTACGTGGTCCAGCGCACCACCGGCGCGCGCCTGTTCGGCGGCGGGTTGGCGCATTTCGTGTTCTGGGGCTACCAGCTGTTCATCCTGCTGGCGGCGACCGGCTACGTGCTCGGCGCCACCCAGTCCAAGGAATATGCCGAACCCGAATGGTATGTGGACCTGTGGCTGACCATCGTCTGGGTCGCCTACCTGATCGTCTTCATGGGCACGCTGATGAAGCGCAAGGAGCCGCATATCTATGTGGCCAACTGGTTCTACCTCAGCTTCATCGTCACCATCGCCATGCTGCATATCGTCAACAACCTGGCCCTGCCGGTGTCGATCTTCGGCGCCAAGTCGGTGCAGCTGTTCTCCGGCGTGCAGGACGCCATGACCCAGTGGTGGTACGGCCATAACGCCGTGGGCTTCTTCCTCACCGCGGGCTTCCTGGGGATGATGTACTATTTCGTGCCCAAGCAGGCCGAACGGCCGGTCTTCAGCTACAAGCTGTCGATCATCCACTTCTGGGCGCTGATCTTCCTGTATATCTGGGCCGGCCCGCACCACCTGCACTATACCGCGCTGCCCGACTGGGCCTCGACGCTGGGCATGGTGATGTCGGTGATCCTGTGGATGCCCTCCTGGGGCGGCATGATCAACGGCCTGATGACGCTCTCGGGCGCCTGGGACAAGCTCAGGACCGATCCCGTGATCCGCATGATGGTGGTGTCGGTGGGCTTTTACGGCATGTCCACCTTCGAGGGGCCGATGATGTCGATCCGCGCGGTCAACAGCCTCAGCCACTATACCGACTGGACCATCGGCCACGTGCATTCCGGCGCGCTGGGCTGGAACGGCATGATCACCTTCGGCGCGCTCTACTTCCTGGTGCCGCGCCTGTGGGGTCGCAAGGAGCTCTACTCGCTGAAGCTGGTCAGCTGGCACTTCTGGCTCGCCACCATCGGCATCGTGCTCTACGCCGCCTCCATGTGGGTGACCGGGATCATGGAAGGGCTGATGTGGCGCGAAGTGGACGCGCAGGGCTTCCTGGTGAACTCCTTCGCCGACACCGTCGCGGCCAAGCACCCGATGCTCGTGGTGCGTGGAATCGGGGGCCTCTTGTACCTGACCGGTGCATCGATCATGGCCTATAACCTCTGGATGACCGTGAAGCGGGTGCCGGCCAAGGCCGACACGCCGGCCACGGTTGCCGCAGAATAAGGGGGGGCGGACAGATGGCTTTTCTTGACAAACACAAGATCATCGAGAAGAACGCGACGCTGCTCATGGTGCTCAGCCTGCTGGTGGTCACCGTCGGCGGCGTGGTCGAGATCGCCCCGCTTTTCTGGATCGAAAATACCATCGAGAATGTAAAGGGCATGCGCCCCTACACCCCGCTGGAACTGGCCGGGCGCAATATCTACATCCGCGAGGGCTGCTATGTCTGCCACAGCCAGATGATCCGCCCGATGCGCGACGAGGTGGAGCGCTACGGCCACTACTCGCTGGCGGCGGAGAGTCAGTACGACCACCCCTTCCAGTGGGGCTCCAAGCGCACCGGGCCGGACCTCGCGCGGGTCGGCGGCCGCTACTCCGACGAGTGGCACGTGGATCACCTGACCGACCCGCAATCGGTGGTGCCGGAATCGATCATGCCGAAATACGCCTTCCTCGCGGACCGGATGATCGACGGCAGGTATATCGAGGACGTGATGCGCACCAATGTCGCGGTGGGCGTGCCCTACAGCGACGAGGACCTCGAAAACGCGGTCGCCGATTTCCGCGCCCAGGCCGATCCCGACAGCGACAGCGACGGGTTGCAGGCGCGCTATGGCGCCGAGAGCCGCTGGCAGTCGCCGCCGGTCAACGTGCGCAATTTCGACGGCAGGCCGGGCATCTCGGAGATGGACGCGCTGATCGCCTACCTGCAGATGCTCGGGACGCTGGTCGACTTCTCGACCTTCATCCCCGACGCCAGCCGCTAGGAGGAGCATCATGGAAGACATGTACTCTTTCCTGCGAACCCTGGCCGACAGCTGGGTGGCGCTGGGCCTGTTCGCCTTCTTCCTCGGCACCGTGATCTGGGCCTTCCGGCCCGGATCCACCGAGGCCTATGCGGATACGGTCAACATCCCGTTCCGCCACGAAGACAAACCCGCCGGCGAGGGGGACATCCCCGCCGCCACTCTGAAGGAGGGTCGGACCAATGGCTAGAAAACCGACTGAAGAGAAGAATATCCCCACCACCGGCCACGAATGGGACGGGATCAAGGAATACGACAACCCGATGCCGCGCTGGTGGGTCTGGGTATTCTACGCCACCATCATCTGGGGGATCGGCTACACCATCGCCTATCCGGCCTGGCCGATCTCCAAAAGCGGCGCCACGCCGGGCCTGCTGCACTGGTCGACCCGCGGCGACGTGGCCGCCGAGATCCAGAAGTTCACCGACATGAACGCCGATCTCAACGCCAAACTGGCCAGCGCCGACCTGACCGCGCTGGACGACGATGCGGCGCTCAAGAACTACGCGGTGCAATATGGACGGGCGACCTTTGCCACCTTCTGCTCCCAGTGCCACGGCTCTGGCGCGGCCGGGGCCAAGGGCTATCCGAACCTGCTCGACAATGACTGGCTCTGGGGCGGCGACATCGAGACCATCCGTACCACGGTGACCCACGGTATCCGCTCGGCTGCCGATGAGGAGACCCGCATCGGGGACATGCCGGCCTGGGGCGACATGCTCGAAGAGGAGGAGCTCGCCAATGTCATCGAATACGTGGTGAGCCTCGCCGGCGGCGAGCATGACGCGGCCATGGCCGAAGCGGGCAAGGAGGTGTTCGCCGACAACTGCGCGGCCTGCCATGGCGACGACGCCACCGGCGACCGCGACCTCGGCGCGCCGAACCTGACCGATGCGATCTGGCTCTATGGCGGCGACCGCGACAGCATCACCGAGACGATCAAGGGCGGCCGGGCCGGCGTGATGCCGAACTGGAACGCCAAGCTGTCGGCATCGCAGATCGCCGCGGTGACGGCCTATGTACACCAGCTGGGCGGCGGCGAGTAGGCCGGCCAGCACCACGAGACCCGGGGCCTCACTCCCCGGCAGGCACCGACCCTTGATCCTGTTCGCGCGTTTCTCCGGGGTCGGTGCCGTTTCATCGGGGCGGTGCGGCGCAAGCCGCACCGCTTCGATCCTCCGACGCTTGCCGGGGCCGCGATTTTTCTGCGAAAAATCGTGCCCGCCCCAAGCGCGGCACCCGCGCCGGATTGTCGCGGTGGTTTTCCGCCAGGCCGGGCACATATGCAAGGAGTGAGATATGTCTCTTGATCCACGTCAAGGATTGGGAAACCCGTGGCCCTTATATGAGAGAGCCAACGCGATTAGCAGGATCGGACCGACCAATGGCCAATGATGACTCCACCGTCAAGCTCTACGAAGCCCGTGAGCCCGTATTCCCGCGCCGGGTCAGGGGCAAGTTCCGGGCGCTGAAATGGATCATCATGGTGGTCGCACTGGGCATCTACTACATTACCCCCTGGATCCGCTGGGACCGGGGCCCGAACCTCCCTGATCAGGCTGTCCTGATCGACCTGGCCGAGCGCCGCTTCTTCTTCTTCTGGATCGAAATCTGGCCGCATGAATTCTACTTCATCGCCGGGCTTCTGATCATGGCGGGGCTCGGCCTCTTCTTGTTCACCTCGGCGCTGGGCCGGGTCTGGTGCGGCTATGCCTGCCCGCAGACGGTCTGGACCGACCTGTTCATCCTCACCGAGCGCTGGATCGAGGGCGACCGCAACGCCCGGGTGCGGCTGTGGAAGTCGAAATGGGACGCGCGCAAATGGCGCCTGCGCCTGTTCAAATGGACGGTCTGGCTGCTGATCGGGCTCGCCACCGGCGGGGCCTGGATATTCTACTTCGCCGATGCCCCGACCCTGCTGAAAAATCTCGTCACCGGGCAGGCCCACCCGATCGCCTATGCGACCATGGCGATACTTACCGCCACCACCTTCTTCTTCGGCGGCATCGCGCGGGAGCAGATCTGCATCTACGCCTGCCCCTGGCCGCGCATCCAGGCGGCGATGATGGACGAGGACACCATCACCATCGGCTATCGCGAATGGCGCGGCGAGCCGCGCGGCAAGGGCAAGAATCGCGAGGGGCTGGGTGACTGCATCGACTGCCGGGCCTGCGTCAATGTCTGCCCGATGGGGATCGACATCCGCGACGGACAGCAGCTCGAATGCATCACCTGCGGCCTGTGCATCGACGCCTGCGACGAGATGATGACCAAGGTGGGCAAGCCGACCGGGCTGATCGGCTACCTGGCGCTGAAGGACGAGCCGCTGGAGCGCGCCGGCCAGCAGCACCTGCCGGTGCTCAAGCATATCTTCCGCCCGCGCACCATGCTTTATACGGTGCTCTGGGGCGGGGTCGGGATTGCCCTGCTGGTGGCGCTGTTCATCCGCCCGGATATCGACCTGACCGTGCGCCCGGTACGCAACCCGACCTATGTGGTGCTGGCCGATGGCTCGGTGCGCAACACCTACGATGTGGGCATCCGCAACAAATACGGCACTGACCGCCCGTTCTACTTCTCGCTGGGCGAGGGGAGCGACCTGACGATCCGCCTCGAGGGCGTGGAGGGGGTATCCGTTGTCGCGCCGGCGGATTCGGAGTACAAGCAGCGTCTCTACCTGATCGCGCCGGCCGGCTCGCCGGAAGCCACCAGCGACCGGACCGAGGTCCGTATCTGGGTCACCGATGGCGAATCCGGCGAACGTGCCTTCAAGGACACGGTGTTCAACGGGAAAGGCAACTGACCATGGCCAATGCAAACCCGGAGCAGAAGGGCGGGCGGGAATTCACCGGCCGGCACATGCTCATCGTCACCCTTGGCTTTTTCGCCGTGATCATCGCGGTCAACGCATTCATGGCCTTCAAGGCGGTGGGCACCTTTTCCGGCCTCGAAGTGCGAAACGGCTACATCGCCAGCCAGCAATTCGACCGCAACCGCGCCGCGCAGCTGGCACTGGGCTGGACGGCGATTGCCGGGCTCGACGGGCCCGAGCGCCTGCGCCTCGAATTCACCGATGAAGAGGGCCGCTTCATCCCGGCCGAAAACATCGCCTCGATCGAAGCCACGATCGGCCGGCCAACCGAGCGCGACGAGGATCAGGATCTGAGCTTCGCGCGCGCGCCCCAGGGCTATTACCTCGCCCCGATCACCCCGCTCAACCCGGGCAAGTGGTATCTGCGCCTCAAGGCCCATGCCGCCGACGGGACGCTGTTCCAGCAGCGCCTGCAGCTCTATATCTCGGAGCAGTAGCCATGGCCGCCCCGGTCTCGGCCTGCCCGGCCTGCATCGCCGCGCCGCTCGCTGAAGAGACCGCGGGCGAGGCCTGTCGGGGCGACGGACGCGCCGCCCGGCAGATCATCCTGTCGCTGCCCGGCATCCACTGCGCCGCCTGTATCGCCGGGGTCGAGGCCGGGCTTTCCCGCCAGCCCGGCGTGCGCAAGGCGCGGGTCAACCTGACCCTGAAACGCGCCACCATCGACGCCGACCCCGACACGGACGCGCAGGCGCTGGCCGACTACCTCACCGCGCTGGGCTACGAAGCCCATGAGCTCGACCCCTCGCAGATCACCGCCCAGGGGCTCGACCGGGGCGGGCGCGACCTGCTGATGCGCCTCGGCGTCGCCGGGTTTGCGATGATGAACGTGATGCTGCTGTCGATCGCCGTCTGGTCCGGCGCCACCGACGCCACCCGCGACATGTTCCACTGGATTTCGGCGGTGATCGCGCTGCCGGCGATCGCCTTTTCCGCCCAGGTCTTCTTCCGCTCCGCCTGGCGCGCGCTCAGGGCCGGGCGGCTCAACATGGACGTGCCGATCTCGCTGGCCATCCTGCTGGCGGCGGGCCTGTCGGTCTACGAGACCAGCCAGTCGGGCGCGCACGCATATTTCGACGCCGCGCTTTCGCTCACCTTCTTCCTGCTCGCCGGGCGCTATCTCGACCACCGCACCCGCGCCATCGCCCGCTCGGCGGCCGAGGAGCTTGCGGCGCTGGAAGTGCCGCGCGCGACGCGACTGACGGAGACCGGCGAGGAAACGGTGCCGGTGGGCGCCCTTCTGCCCGGCGACCGGGTGCGGGTCGTGCCCGGCGCGCGGGTGCCGGTGGACGGGGTGGTAACCGAGGGCGAAAGCGAGCTCGACAGCGCCTTGCTCACCGGCGAGAGCGACCCGGTCTTTGCCGGCCCCGGCAGCCGCCTCAGCGCCGGCGAAGTCAATCTCACCGGCCCGCTGGTGGTGCGGGTCACGGCGGCGGGCGCCAACACCAGCCTGCACCGGCTGGCCGAGCTGGTGGCGCTCTCGGAAAACGCCCGCAACCGCTACACCTCGCTCGCTGACCGCGCGGCGCGGATCTACGCCCCGCTGGTGCACCTGCTGGCCCTCGCCGCGGGGCTGTTCTGGCTCTGGGCCTCGGGCGGCGATTATCGCCTGGCCATCGGCATCGCCGTCTCGGTGCTGATCATCACCTGCCCCTGCGCGCTGGGCCTCGCGGTCCCGGCGGTCACCACCGCCGCCTCCGGCCGTCTCTACCGGCAGGGGATGCTCCTGAAAAGCGCCACCGCCATCGAGCGGCTGGCCGAAGTCACCCATGTGGTGCTTGACAAGACCGGCACCCTCACCGAAGGCAGCCCGCGCCCGGACAATCTCGACGAAGTGGCGCGCGAGGACCTGTCCCTGGCGCTTGCCCTGGCCGAAGGCTCCGCCCACCCGCTGGCCGCCGCCCTTGCGCGCGCGGCGCGTGCGCGCGGCATTGCTCCGGCCGATATCACCGACATTCACGAAGTGCCGGGCCACGGGATCGAAGCGCGCTGGCAGGGCCAGCCCGTGCGCCTGGGCCGGGCCGAATGGGTCGGGGCCGCGCCCGAAGCGCGCAGCGCCACCTACCTGTCGGTTGACGGCCGCACCACCGCCTTTACCTTTACCGACAGGCTGCGCCCCGGCGCGGGCGAGGCCATCGCCGCGCTGCGGGCGCAGGGGCTGGGCGTCACCCTGCTGTCGGGCGACGCGCCCGGCGCGGTCCGGGCCATCGCCGCGCAACTGGGCATCGACGACTGGCGCGCAGGCGTCCTGCCCGAGGAAAAGGCGCGCATCGTCGCCGAAATGGGCGCATCCGGCGCCCGGGTGCTGATGGTGGGCGACGGGCTCAACGACACCGCGGCGCTGGCCGCGGCGCATGTGTCGATCTCGCCCGCTTCGGCGCTGGAGGCAACGCGCGTGGTCAGCGACATGGTGCTGCTGGGCACCTCGCTCGCCCCCCTGGGCGGCACCGTGAGGCTCGCCCGCAAGGCCACCCGCCGGATCAAGGAAAATTTCGCCATCGCCGCGCTATACAACGCCATCGCCGTGCCGCTGGCGCTCGCCGGGCTCGCCAGCCCGCTGGCGGCGGCCCTGGCGATGTCGGCCTCCTCGATCACGGTTTCGCTGAATTCCCTGCGCCTGATCCGCGACCGGGAGGCGCGCGCATGAACGTGCTGGTCTACCTGATCCCGGCATCGCTCCTGCTTGGGGGCATCGGCCTCGCGCTGTTCTTCTGGACCCTGCGGACCAACCAGTATGACGACCCGGAGGGCGATGCCAGACGCATCCTGTCAGACCGCTGGGACGACGCCCCGCCCGAAGACTGACCGGCGGGCCGGAAGCGCGGCAAGCAGGCCTTCAGCGCGCCAGTTGGGCCACCGCGTCGGGGGCCGGGAAAAGCTCCGCCCGCGCCCGCGCCACATAATCGGCGAGCGCCGGGCGCTCGGCGATCTCCCGGCGCACGGGCGTATCCTTCGGCGTGGCCAAGATCACCGCCAGCACCGCCGCCACCGACAGGTCGGCCGCTCGTGGCTGCTCGCCAAAGAGCCAGGGCCCCGCCCCCAGTACGGCCTCCACCGCATCCAGATCCGCCGCGAGGCGCTGCCGGCGCAGGGCGTCATCCATCCGCCCGACCCCCTGCGCGCGCACCTGCTTGAGAATATTCCTGCGGATCAGCCCCGGCAGCAGGCGCGACAGCGGAAACGGCACCGCCCTGGCGATCGACGCCCCCACCGGGGCAAAGTTCTGATCCTCGCTCCAGCGATTCCAGACGCCGATGAAATAGCTGTGCTCCTCGACCATGCGCACCAGCGCATGCGAAAGCGCCCGCTCGCGCGCGCCCAGCCCGTCATCCAGCCGCCGCCCGGCCCTTTCCTGCAGGTATTCGGCGATTGCACCGCTGTCGGGGATCACCCGGTCGCCATCCTCGAGCACCGGCAGCTTGCCACTGGGCTGCTTGCGGATATCGGCCGCGTAATCGGCCTGCCAGTCAAACCCCAGCAGGTTCAGCCAGCCCATGGCCTTGAGCACAAAGGGCGACTGGCTGGCCAGACCGTCCCCCCCGGGCAGCGCGCGCAGGATCAGCATGATATTTCCTCCTCTGCCCCGCAGCCAAGCACGCCAGACCACGCAACGCAAGCCGCCCCCTGACAGGAGGCGTCAGCATGGTTTCACCTTTCGCCAAATACTCTCCACCCGATCTTGTGGTAACGTACGCAGGTACTCGCAATATTTGGAGCGCAAGATTATTGGGATTTTGGATATGGGCGTTGAGTTTTATAGTTTTGCGGCGTAAACTATAAAACGCTGCCGGTACTTGATAGAAGGCTATAAGGTCGGATGCGCAACCAGGACTTCGAAAACTCGCCCTCCGGGCATCTTGTGCCGACGCTGTATGGGCAAATGGCATTCATGCCAAATCCGCTCCCACCGGAACTGGACCTTGCAAAAGTGGCCCTGAGCCTGAGCGCTGCTTCTCAAAAGCTGGGGGAGCTGAAAGGTGCCTGCAGACGGTTGACAAATCCCTATATCTTGATTGCTCCCCTGCGCAGACTGGAAGCGCAGACTTCCTCGGCGATGGAAGACACGCATACGACCGCCGACCAACTGGTTGTCGCGGAGGCCGGATTGGGCAAAGACCAGGATTCAAGCGCAACGGAAGTGGCAAATTACATCCGGGCATTGTCCAGGGCGATTGACGCGCTTCAAACGCTGCCGATTTCGGGCCGTCTGTTGCGAAATGCACACAGAGACCTGATGCAACATGTCGGACGCGACAGGGGCGAAGACAAGCAGCCGGGCGAATATGCACGCGATCAGAACATGATCGGTGCACAAACCTTGCGGGACCCGGCACAGCGGCTTGCTTCCGCCCGGTTCATTCCACCGCCGCCCCGGCTCAAACATGAGGCCATGGCCGCTCTGGAAGCATATATCAACCGGGATGGTGCCAGCGAAGCCGAATTCCTGATCGATCTGGCGCTCGTTCATTATCAGATAGAGACCATTCACCCCTTTGGCGACGGGAATGGGCGTATTGGCAGGATGCTCCTGTCGCTGATGCCCATTGCAGCGGGTGTCCTGGAAATGCCGGTCCTTTACATGTCCCCGGAACTGGAACAAAGAAAATCCGACTATATCGACCTCATGTATCGGGTTTCTTCCGAAGGATGCTGGGAAGAGTGGGTCGATTTCTTTTTGCAGGTGCTGGCGGCTTCCTGTGTGCGGACGATTGCGACGATTGACCGGATTCTGGCGCTTCAGGACGAATACCACCGGGCCGTCCGGGCTGTGTCTCGAAGCAACAACATCGTGCGACTGGTCGATCTTCTGTTCAAGACGCCCGCGGTACGGGTGAGCGATGTGGTGCGTCATGTCAAAGTCACAGACGCTGCCGCGCGCAATCTGCTCCGCCAGCTCGTCGGGCTGGGCATCGTCTCCGAAGCATCCGGTTATTACCCGACGATCTGGCTTGCAGACGAATTGATAGACGTGGCGCGGCCGTAAAGCCCCCCCTCACACCATGCGCGCCACCATCTTCTTCTTGATCTCGGCGATGGCCTTGGCCGGGTTCAGCCCCTTGGGGCAGGTCTGGGTGCAGTTCATGATCGTGTGGCAACGATAGAGCCTGAACGGGTCTTCCAGATCGTCGAGCCGCTCGCCGGTGGCCTCGTCGCGCGAGTCCTCGAGCCAGCGTTCGGCGGCGAGCAGGGCGGCGGGGCCGAGATAGCGGTCGGAGTTCCACCAGTAGCTCGGGCACGAGGTCGAGCACGAGGCGCACATGACGCATTCGTAAAGCCCGTCGAGCCTGGCCCGGTCCTCGGGGCTTTGCAGCCATTCCTTTTCCGGCGCCGGGGTCCGGGTCTCGAGCCAGGGCCGGATGCTGGCATGCTGGGCATAGAAATGGGTGAGGTCCGGCACCAGGTCGCGCACCACCTGCGTATGCGGCAGGGGGTAGATCCTGATGTCGCCCTTCACCTCGTCCATGCCGTAGATGCAGGCGAGGTGGTTCTGCCCGTCGATATTCATCGCACAGGAGCCGCAGATCCCCTCGCGGCACGAGCGGCGGAAGGCCAGCGTCGGGTCGATATTGGTCTTGATCCAGATCAGCGCGTCCAGCACCATCGGGCCGCATTTGTCGAGATCGACGAAATAGGTATCGACCCGCGGGTTCTCGCCATCTTCCGGCACCCAGCGGTAGATCTGGAACTTGCGCAGATTGGTGGCGCCTTCGGGCCTGGGCCAGGTCTTGCCAACGCGGATGCGGCTGTTTTTCGGCAGTGCGAGTTCAACCATCTGCTTTTCTCCTCAATAGACGCGCTTCTTGGGCAGGATCTTCTTGGGGTCGATCCCGCCCTGTTCGGGCGGCGTCAGCGGCTCGGTCACCACCGGGCGATAGGAGAGGCTGACCTTGTTGCCCTCCAGGCGCGCGATGGTGTGCTTGCGCCAGTTCTTGTCGTCGCGCTCCGGGTAATCCTCGCGCGCATGGGCCCCGCGGCTTTCCTTGCGCGCCAGCGCGCCCTCGATGGTGGCGAGCGCGTTGGGCATCAGGTTGGTGAGCTCCAGCGTCTCCATCAGGTCGGTATTCCAGTGCAGCGAGCGGTCGGTGACATGCAGATCGTCGAGCTTGGCGGCGACCGCTTCCATCTTCTTCACCCCTTCGCTCAGCGCTTCCTCGGTGCGGAACACGGTGGCGTCGGCCTGCATGGTCTTCTGCATCTCAAGGCGCAGCTCGGCAGTCGGCGTGCCGCCGCTGGCATGGCGCAGGTCGTCAAAGCGGGTGAGGATCCTGTCCACCTCCGCATCCGGGCCGGTGGGCACGGCGGCGGCGGCGTCCACCACCTCGCCGGCGCGGATCGAGGCGGCGCGGCCCAGCACCACGAGGTCGATCAGCGAATTGGAGCCGAGCCGGTTGGCCCCGTGCAGCGAGGCGCAGGCGGCTTCGCCCACCGCCATCAGGCCGGGCACGACGCGGTTCGGGTCGTCCTCGCTCGGGTTCAGCACCTCGCCCCAGTAATTGGTGGGGATGCCGCCCATGTTGTAATGCGCGGTCGGCAGGACCGGGATCGGCTCGCGGGTCACGTCCACCCCGGCAAAGATGCGCGCCGATTCGGCGATGCCGGGCAGGCGCTCGTGGATCACCTCGGCCGGCAGGTGGCTGAGGTTCAGGTGGATGTGGTCCTTGTTCGGCCCCACCCCGCGGCCCTCGCGGATCTCCAGCGTCATGCAGCGGCTCACCACGTCGCGGCTGGCGAGATCCTTGTAGGTGGGCGCATAGCGCTCCATGAAGCGCTCGCCCTCGGAGTTGGTTAGATAGCCGCCCTCGCCGCGCACGCCCTCGGTGATCAGCATGCCCGGCCCGTAGATGCCGGTGGGGTGGAACTGCACGAATTCCATGTCCTGCAGCGGCAGCCCCGCGCGCGCCACCATGCCGGCGCCGTCGCCGGTGCAGGTATGGGCGCTGGTGCAGTTGAAATAGACGCGCCCGTAGCCGCCGGTGGCCAGCACCACCAGCTTGGCGTTGAAGCGGTGCAGCGTGCCGTCATCGAGCTTCCAGGCGACGATGCCGGTGCAGGTATCGCCGTCCATGATCAGATCGAGCGCGAAATATTCGATGAAGAACTCGGCGTTCTGCTTCAGGCTCTGGCCGTAAAGCGTGTGCAGCATGGCGTGGCCGGTGCGGTCGGCCGCCGCGCAGGTGCGCGCGACCGGCGGGCCTTCGCCGAACTCGCTGGTCATGCCGCCAAAGGGGCGCTGGTAGATCTTGCCCTCTTCGGTGCGCGAGAACGGCACCCCGTAATGCTCGAGCTCATAGACCGCCTCGGGCGCGTGGCGGGCGACGTATTCCATCGTGTCCATGTCGCCGAGCCAGTCGGAGCCCTTGACGGTGTCATACATGTGCCACTGCCAGTGGTCGGGGCCCATATTGCCCAGGGACGCGGCAATGCCGCCCTGCGCGGCGACCGTGTGGCTGCGGGTCGGAAAGACCTTGGTCACGCAGGCCGTCCTGAGCCCCTGTTCGGCCATGCCCAGCGTGGCGCGCAGGCCCGCGCCCCCGGCGCCGACCACCACCACGTCGTAATCATGCGTATGCACTTCATAAGCTGCCATGTCGGACCTCTCAGGCGCTGAATGCGATTTTCAGGATGGCAAAGGCGCCGGTCAGGGCCACGAAGCCGACCAGCAGGCGCATGGCGATCAGCCAGACGATCCCGGCGCGCCCATGCACGTAATCCTCGATGATCACCGCCAGCCCCTGCACCAGGTGCAGGCAGGCGACCAGCACGAAGCCGAGCGCGACGATGGCGTTGAACGGCTGGCTGTAGATGGCGCGAACCGTGGCGTAATCCGAGCCCAGCGCGTGGGCGAAGCTATAGACGAAGAACGGGGCGAGGAACGCCAGCGCGATGGCGCTGATGCGCTGCTCCCAGAAATGGCCGGTGCCGCTGCGGGCGCTGCCGAGGCCCGAAACCCTGGCCCGTTCGGTGCGGTGTTCGTGCATGTGGCGGGCTCCTTTCAGATGACAAAGAGGGTGATTGCGGTCAGCACCAGGGTGACCAGCACCGCAAGGATGCCGGTCTGGCGCACGCGCTTGCGGCCGAAATGCGAGCCGGTGTCCCAGACCAGGTGGCGGATGCCGTTGCAGAAGTGAAACCACAGGCCGAGCACCGAGAGGCTCAGCACGATATCGCCGGGCCAGGAGGTCAGGAGCCCGTTGACCAGCGCGAAATAGCCCTCGGACGTGGCCGCGGCGAGGAACCACCAGACCACCAGCGCCGCCGATACGGACATCGCCGCGCCGGTGATCCGGTGCAGGATCGACAGCACCGCATTGAGCGGCATCCGGTAGACCTGAAGATGTGGAGACAGCGGGCGCGCGCCCGCTCTGGTGACCGTTTTCGTGTCAGACATGTCTGCCCTTCCCATACAGCGGTATACCGTTACACAATGCGCCTGTTTGGCGCCGGTGTCACGGGGGAAGCGCGGAAAATCTTTGTGGATTTCCCTGTTTTTACAGAAAAATGCAATATGTGATCACAGCAAACATGCTTGTGATCACATATTCGGTTTTACGAAAATATCTTCGGCCTCAAGGAGCGATCTCGGCCAGGTGATCGGACAATTCGGTGCAGATGATGATCTCGCTCTTGTCGGGGTCGTAATAGGCATTGACCTCGCCGCAGGGGATCACGCTGACCACGATCGGCTCGGGCAGGACCAGCATCCGGTTCAGCGCGTCGATCTCCCGGATCACATAGCGGGTCAGGTGGCTGTCCCTGTCGAGATACCAGTCAAGGCTGATCGACTTGCCCGGGGCCTCGTCGGCGAGCTCATGCAGTACGCCCCCCCAGGCGAAGCTGGCCTTTTCGTATTCCTCGGGGCAGATTTCGGCGCGGTCGTCGGGCAGGTTGAAGGCGGTCAGCGCGCCCTTGCGCTGCTCCGGGTCGGCGCCGTAATACAGGCAGGCGAGGTTGTAATAGCGCTGCATGGCGCTGCCGTGCTCGTCCCAGGCCACATAGCCGCCCTCGCGGGAATCGTAGCGGTAGGAGGCCAGCACGTCGGCGATCAGCTGGCGGGTCGTGTCCTCGTCATGGGTCCTGTCGAGCAGGTAGGCGGCGAAGAAATCGGCGGCGAATTCCTCGGGGCCGAAGACCGGCAGGTTCATCTTGTCGATCAGCGCATGGCCCATCTCGTGGAACAGCGTCTCCAGCACGTTGGATTCGACGAAGCGTTCGGTCGGGTCCTTGAAGGCGCTTTGGGCCGTCTCTTCCCCCGGGGGAGTGCTCTGGGTCGAATTCGGGCGGGTTTTCACCAGGTCGTCCTTGGTGCCGGCTGCGGCGGGCGACATGGCCGAAAGGCCAAGGACAAGGCAGAGCGGAGCGATGGAGAAGATCTTTTTCATCGGTTCAGGATCGTCAAAATCCCGGCCCGGTCAAGCCCCCCATTCAGCCGGAAGGAATCGCGCCGGGGCGGGGAGCGCCTTCACCGCGGCATCAGCGCCCAATAATCGAGGTCGAGCAGCACTTCGGGCAGATATTTGCCGTCGTCGCCCCTGAGCGCGCCCGCCTCGCCCCGTGTGGCCACCAGCCGCAGGCGGATCGCGCCCACGCCCGGCGCGCCGGTCTCGGCCTTGTCCAGCACCTCGGACCATGCCCGCACCGTGTCGCCGGCAAAGCAGGGATTGGCATGAGCGCCGCCGTTGAGAGCGACGATCATCTGCGCATTGGCGAGCCCGTTGAAGCTGAGCGCGCGCGCCAGGCTGATCACATGGCCGCCATAGATCAGCCGGCGGCCATCCTCGCGCATGGTGGCGTCGAAATGCACCTTGGCGGTGTTCTGCCACAGGCGGGTGGCGAGCATGTGCTCGGCCTCCTCGATGGTCACCGCATCCACATGGTCGATCACCTCGCCGACGGCGTAATCGGCGAGCCGGTGCGCCTCGCCCGCGAGCGCGAAGTCGTAGGCCGAGAAGTCGAGCCCGGCCGGCACGACGAGGCGCGCGGGGTCCACGGCACTCGCCAGTTCGGGCACCACCGTCTGCGGCGCGGGCGCGCTGTGATCACGCTTTCGCACCATCACCCAGCGCACATATTCGAGCACCGTTTCACCGCGCCGGTCGAGCCCCTTCGTGCGGACCCAGACGATACCGCTCTTGCCGGAAGAATTCTGTTTCAGGCCAATGACTTCGCTCTCGGCACGCAGGGTGTTGCCGGGCCAGACCGGCCTCAGCCAGCGGCCCTCGGCATAGCCCAGATTGGCAACCGCGTTGAGCGAGATATCGGGCACCGTCTTGCCGAACACGGTGTGAAAGGCGATCAGGTCGTCAAGCGGGCTTGCGGGCAGGCCGCAGGCGCGGGCGAATTCGTCGGAGGAATAAAGCGCGTGGCGGGCCGGATAGAGCGCGTGATAGAGCGCGCGCTCGCCACCGGAGATGGTGCGCGGCACCGCATGTGTGATCACATCGCCCAGCCGGTAATCCTCGAAGAAGCGGCCCGGATCGGTCTTGCGCATCACTGTGCTCCCAGCTTCAGGTCCGGGCTGTATTCGCCCTCCGCTTCCTTGACCACCGCCTGGGCGCAGCGCATCACCCCCCTGGCGGCGTCAAAGGCATAGGCGGGCGAGCCGTGCAGCTCCCAGCCCCTGTTCAGCGCCTCGCTGACCTTGTGGCAGAAGGCGGCGGTGTCGTCCTCGGTGAGCAGGCGATAGAGCTTCATGCCCCCGCCTCCATCGCGGCAATCGCCGCGGCCTTTTCGAGCAGCGCGCGGGCGGTGACGATATGCAGGCTCTCGACGATCCGCCCGTCCAGCACCGCGACCCCCCTGCCCTCGGCCTTGGCGGCCTCGAAAGCCTCGATCTGGCGCCGCGCCAGCGCCAGCTCCTCCTCGCTGGGCGCAAAGACCTCGTTGGCCACCGCAAGCTGGGCCGGGTGGATCAGGGTCTTGCCGTCAAAGCCGAAATCGCGCCCCTGCGCGCATTCGGCCCGCAGCCCCTCTTCATCGCGAAAGGCATTATAGACCCCGTCGATCGCCGGGATCCGCGCCGAACGCGCGGCGATG
The DNA here is from genome assembly GCA_027082975.1 of Paracoccaceae bacterium. Classification (GTDB taxonomy): domain Bacteria; phylum Pseudomonadota; class Alphaproteobacteria; order Rhodobacterales; family Rhodobacteraceae; genus JAAEUB01. The sequence continues at coordinate 17,540 of JALWTH010000154.1, forward strand.
ACGCAGGTCTGCAGCGCGGTGAGCAGCGGCAGGCGGTCGGCCCGCGCCCGGCAGCCGAGATCCTTGACCAGATCGTTGGTGCCCATCACCAGCCCTTCCATGCGGGTATGGGAGGCGATCTCGCAGGCATTGATGAAGGCGGGCGGGGTCTCCATCATCGCCCAGAGCGGCTTGTCGCCGGCAAGCTCGCCGGCCGCTTCCACGTCCCAGCCGGTGGAGACCTTGGGGATCAGCAGGGCGTCGAAATCGGCCTCGCGCAGCTCCACTAGGTCGCGCCGACCCCATTCGGTATCGAGCCCGTTGACCCGCACCAGGCGAAACCGCGCGCCGTAGCCGCCCTTGTCGAGCTCGTCGCGCAGGATGCGACGGGCGTCTTCCTTGGCATCGGGCGCCACCGCGTCCTCGAGGTCGAAGATGATCGCGTCGCAGGCAAGGGAGCGCGCCTTGTCCAGCGCGCGCGGCTTGTCGGCGGGGATGTAGAGGACGGAGCGGAAGGGGCGGTCGGTCTGGGTCATGATTCTGCCTCCGGGCAATATTCTTGCGCAAACGACCACATGTCGGCACCTTTTCGCAAGTCTTTTGTGCCGCGGCGCAGAAACCGGGTCCGGGCGGCGTGCGCGCGGTTAACCAATCCTTTGCCGTGGCGGGCAAGGCTTTTCGCAGCGACAGACCGCAGCGAGCGAAAGGAGCACGCCATGACCGCAAAGCAATTCGCCCTGACGCTGGGGCTCGGCCTCGGGGCCATCCTGCTCACCGCCGGCCAGATTCGCGGCCAGGATCGCGGCCGGGATAATAGCGAAGGCCGCTGTGGCGAACGCCGGGAAATCGTGCGCCTGCTGGGCGAGAAATACGGCGAAACCCGCCGCTTCATCGCCCTGACCGGCGCCCGGCAGGTGATCGAGCTTTATGCTTCGAGCGAGACCGGCAGCTGGAGCCTGCTGATCACCTTCCCCTCCGGCGAAGCCTGCCTGATCGGCGCGGGCGACATGATCGAGCTTGGCCCGGACCTGCTGGCGCCGGGCGAGCCGGCCTGAGCCGCACGCTCCCCTGCCGCTCTCCCCTGCCGCGCTTCCCTGCCGTTTGCTGCGCTGCGGCACACTTGCGCGAATCCGCCGAAAGGAATACCCCTGTCTCCATCACGCAACGGATGGAGACAATCCCATGGCCAGACCCAAAATCGCGCTGATCGGCGCCGGCATGATCGGGGGCACGCTCGCCCATATGGCGGCGATGAAGGAGCTCGGCGATATCGTCCTGTTCGACATCGCCGACGGCATCCCCCAGGGCAAGGCGCTGGACATCGCCGAGAGCGGCCCCATCGTCGGCATCGACGCGGCGCTCAAGGGCACCACCGATTATGCCGATATCGCCGGGGCGGATGTGTGCATCGTCACCGCCGGGGTGCCGCGCAAGCCGGGGATGAGCCGCGACGACCTGCTGGGCATCAATCTCAAGGTGATGAAATCCGTGGGCGAGGGGATCAAGGCCCATGCGCCCGACGCCTTCGTGATCTGCATCACCAACCCGCTCGATGCGATGGTCTGGGCGCTGCGCGAATATTCCGGCCTGCCGCGCGAAAAGGTGGTGGGCATGGCAGGCGTACTCGACAGCGCCCGCTTCCGCCACTTCCTGAGCCTGGAGTTCGGCGTGTCGATGCGCGACGTGACCGCCTTCGTGCTGGGCGGGCATGGCGACAGCATGGTGCCGCTGCCGCGCTATTCGACCGTGGGCGGGATCAGCCTGCCCGACCTCGTGGAAATGGGCTGGACCACGCAGGACCGGATCGACGCGATCATCCAGCGCACCCGCGACGGCGGCGCCGAGATCGTCGGCCTGCTCAAGACCGGCTCGGCCTATTACGCGCCAGCCTCCTCGGCGATCGAAATGGCCGAAGCCTATCTCAAGGACCAGAAGCGCGTGCTGCCCTGCGCGGCCTGGGTGGATGGCGCGCTGGGGCTCGACGGCATCTATGTGGGCGTGCCCACGGTGATCGGCGCAGGCGGCATCGAACGGGTGATCGACATCCGCCTTTCGCGTGACGAGCAGGCGGCGTTTGACAAGTCGGTCAGCGCGGTCAGGGGCCTGGTCGCCGCCTGCCGCGAGATCGACTCTTCGCTGGCCTGATCCTGGCCGGACAGAGGGCAGGCGCCCGGCCGGGTGGGCGCGAATGCGCCCGCCATGGGGCGGGCGGGCGCATGTCCGGGCCGCTGAAGCGCCCCGGGCCTGGTGCCGCCTTTCACCCGCGCCACCGGATTTGAAACCGAACGGTATCACACGGCCCCCGGTCTCTCGCACCGGGGGCTTTTCTTGCCGGGACAGCGACGAATCAATGCCAAAAATGGAATGTGTGATCACACTTTTTCAGGTGTGATCACAAAGTCCGATTTTTTCCCGGCTTTCCGTGAGCCGAGCGAAAAAACCGTTTCTTTACCCAAACCTGTCAGGCATGGTCCGGCCAGAGACCGCCTCTTGAACAGACAGGACGTATAGATGAACATCCACGAATATCAGGCCAAGGCGCTGCTGCGTGCCGCCGGTGCCCCGGTCAGCGATGGCCGCCTCGTAACCCGCGCCGAAGAGGCCAAGACCGCCGCCGGGGAGCTTGACGGCCCGGTCTGGGTGGTCAAGGCGCAGATCCATGCCGGCGGGCGCGGCAAGGGCAGCTTCAAGGAAGCCGAGGCCGGCGAAGGCGGCGGCGTGCGGCTCGCCCGCTCGGTGAGCGCGGCCGCCGAAGAGGCGCGCAAGATGCTCGGGCGCACCCTGATCACCAAGCAGACCGGGGCGGCGGGCAAGGAAGTCGGCCGCATCTATATCGAGGACGGCGCCGACATCGCCCGCGAATTCTACCTCGCCCTGCTGGTGGACCGGCAGACCAGCCGCGTCTCCTTCGTCGCCTCCACCGAGGGGGGCATGGATATCGAGGAAGTCGCCGCCAGCACGCCGGAAAAGATCCTGTCGTTCAGCGTCGATCCGGCCACCGGCTACCAGCCCTTTCACGGCCGGCGCATCGCCTTCGCGCTGGGGCTCGAGGGCAAGCAGGTCAAAGAATGCGTGGCGCTGATGGGCACGCTTTACGGCATGTTCCTCGACAAGGACATGGAGATGCTGGAGATCAACCCGCTGGTGCTGACCGGCGAGGGCCGGCTTCTGTGCCTCGATGCCAAGATGGGATTTGACAACAACGCGCTCTACCGCCACCCCGACATCGCCGAGCTGCGCGACACGTCGGAGGAGGACCCCAAGGAGCTGGAGGCCTCGAAATACGACCTCAACTATATCGCGCTCGATGGCGAGATCGGCTGCATGGTCAATGGCGCGGGGCTGGCGATGGCGACCATGGACATCATCAAGCTCTATGGCGCCGAGCCCGCCAACTTCCTCGATGTGGGCGGCGGGGCGACCACCGAGAAGGTGACCGCGGCCTTCAAGATCATCACTTCCGATACCAGGGTGAAGGGCATCCTCGTCAATATCTTCGGCGGCATCATGCGCTGCGACGTGATCGCCGAAGGCGTGGTGCAGGCGGTCAGGGATGTGGGCCTCAAGGTGCCGCTGGTGGTGCGCCTCGAGGGCACCAAGGTGGAAGAAGGCAAGCGCATCCTCAACGAAAGCGGGCTCGACGTGATCGCCGCCGACGACCTGGGCGATGCGGCGCGCAAGATCGTTGCGGCGGTGAAGGGGTAAGGCAGATGGCAATTGCTCTAAAGCCTAACGAAAATAATATCGCATGGCCCTTAAATGAACTGCTGAATCTTACCGTCAATCGTTTGCGTAATGATCCAACAGTTATTGTGCCGAGTGAGGTGTTCGTGTTCCGGCAAAACACGCAGCCCAAGCGACAAGATGCGCAACTATATGGAAGGGGCACTATTGTTGGTGCTGATCGTGCAGTAGACGGCAGCTGGACATTTCGCGTTATTCTTGAAGAATATCCGTCTACGAAACTATTCCTGACGGAATTAGATCAAGCTGTAATTGATCAGAGTGATCCGGTAATCCGCGAGATTGCAGAGGTGCGTCGCATTTCATGGGCACGGTTCTTCGAGATCTCAAGCTCTGCAACCAATCATCTATTAAGCGCACACTTCGGAGGCTAGAATGGCCATACTCGTAGACGAAAACACAAAGGTGATCTGTCAGGGCTTTACCGGCTCGCAGGGCACGTTTCACTCGGAGCAGGCGATTGCTTACGGCACCAGGATGGTCGGCGGGGTGACGCCGGGCAAGGGCGGGCAGGAGCATCTGGGCCTGCCGGTGTTCAACTCGGTGCACGAGGCGCGCGCCGCGACCGGGGCCAATGCCTCCGTGATCTATGTGCCCCCGCCATTCGCCGCCGATTCGATCCTCGAGGCGATCGACGCCGGGATGGAACTGGTGGTGGCGATCACCGAGGGGATTCCGGTGCTCGACATGATGCGGGTGAAGCGCGCGCTCGAAGGCTCCGCCACCACGCTGATCGGCCCCAACTGCCCCGGCATCCTGACGCCCGGTGCCTGCAAGATCGGCATCATGCCCGGCAACATCTTCAAGCGCGGCTCGGTGGGCGTGGTCTCGCGCTCGGGCACGCTCACCTACGAGGCGGTCAAGCAGACCACCGATGTGGGGCTGGGCCAGTCCACCGCGGTGGGCATCGGCGGCGACCCGATCAAGGGGCTCGAGCATATCGAGGTGCTGGAGATGTTCCTCGCCGATGACGAGACCGAGAGCATCATCATGATCGGCGAGATCGGCGGCACCGCCGAGGAGG